>NZ_JBGTFM010000485.1:0-8738 GCF_041747255.1 Blastomonas sp.
CGGACTGGCGACCGCGGCGCGGCTGTTCGGCTTTTCCCCGCGCGAGGTGAGCATGGCCGAGGCACTGGTGCGGGGCGGCGATGTGCGCGTCGCGGCGCAGCTGGAGGGCATCGGCTATGAAACCGGACGCGATGCGATCAAGTCCGCGATGGCCAAGGCTGGCTGCCGCCGTCAGGGCGAATTTGTCGCCCTGTGCCTGCAGATCGAAAGCGGTGAGCAGCCCGGCGGGCTCGCCATCGAACCGGTGCTGCGCGACATCTTTGGATTGAGCGCGCGGCAGGCGCAGATTGCCAACACCATCGCGCGTGGGCTGACGCGCGAGGAATGTGCAGCGCGGCTTGGCCTGTCAGTGCATATCGTGAAATCAGAGCTCAAGGCGATCTTTGCGCTGTGCGAGATCGACACGCTGGTGCGGCTGACGACTTTGGTCAGTCACATCCAGGCGGTGGCGGCGCTCGCCGAGGCGACCGATATCGACCTGTCGATTGCAACGCGCGGGGAAGAGCCGCTGCGGTTGCTGCCGCGTGGCGAAGGCAGCGGGCGAATCGCCTTTGCCGATCATGGGCCGCGCACCGGCATTGCCGCTGTCTGCCTGCACACCGCAACCACCGGGCGGCATGTGCCGGCCAGCTATATCGCCGCGCTGCAGGCGCACGGGCTGCGCCCGATCACGCTCGACCGGCCCGGCTTTGGCCTGACGACGATGCCGGGCGACTTGGGGGAGGGCGATTACCTTGGCCGCAGCGCCGACGACATCGCTGAGATACTCAATGCGCTGGGGCTCAGCAAAGCCTGTATCATTGCGCGTGGCGGCACGATGGTGCTGGCGCGCTTTGCTGCCTCATACCCTGAGCGGTTGGCCCGCGCGGTGGTGATCAACCCCGAGCCGCCACCATCGGCGGACCGCAAGTTCGACGGGCTGCATGGGCACGTCAAGCGGCTGGTTTACAATCGCCCGCAGCTGATCGCGCCGCTTGCCAGTCACCTCTCGCGCCGCGCCTCTGCCCCCACGGTCGAGCGGCTGGTGCGCCAGATCCTCTCGGGCAGCCCGGCGGATCAGGCGAGCCTTGCCGACCCCGAGATCCTGTCGGCCTATGTCCGCTCCACCCAGCAGAGCGCGATGCAGGGCGGTATCGGCTTTCTGGCGATTGCGCAAAGCGAACCGCACGAGGCCGCGCCGCAAATCGCCGATGGCAGCGCGATCACGATTTTGTGTGGCGCGGAAGACCCGATGTATGCAGCGGGCGAGTCGCTGCCCCACTGGCTGGCGCTGTGGCCGGGATCGCGCGCCGAGATCGTGCCCGGCACCGGGCGGATGCTGGCTTTTCAGCGACCCGACCTGGTGGCAGCGGCCCTGCAGGGCAGCAGCGATTGACCCGCCGCTTTGAAGCATCCGGGAATCAGGCGTTAACCCGCTGCAAACGCTTGCCGAACACCGGCGCAGGCGGCTATGCATATGAATTAAGGGGCGTCCACAACATCCATGCCGCCGGAAACCGGCGCAGCAGCACTGCAATTTCAAGCACGGCCGGTCTGCATCCGGCTGACAGGGGAGTGTCCGCCGATGACCGACAAGAGCAACGTCCAGTTTACCGAGCGCGAGGCGCTGCTGTTTCATTCTGCCGGCCGTCCCGGCAAGATCGAGATCATCGCGTCGAAGCCGATGGCGACACAGCGCGACCTCAGCCTCGCCTATTCGCCGGGGGTGGCCGTGCCGGTGCGCGCCATCGCGGCGGACCCCGCCACCGCCTATGATTATACCGCCAAAGGCAATCTGGTTGCGGTCATCTCCAACGGCACCGCCATTCTGGGCCTGGGCAATCTGGGCGCGCTCGCCTCCAAGCCAGTGATGGAGGGCAAGGCGGTGCTGTTCAAGCGCTTTGCCGATGTCGATTCCATTGATCTCGAAATTGATACCGAAGACGTGCAACGCTTCATCGAATGCGTCGAACTGCTCGAGCCCAGCTTTGGTGGCATCAACCTGGAAGACATTGGCGCGCCCGCCTGCTTCATCATCGAACAGGCGCTCAAGGAGCGGATGAACATTCCGGTGATGCACGATGACCAGCACGGCACCGCGATTATCTCCGCCGCCGGCCTGCTCAACGCGTGCTTTCTCACGGGCCGCGATTTTGCCGATGTGAGGATGGTGGTCAACGGTGCAGGCGCGGCTGCCATTGCCTGCACCGAGCTGATCAAGGCGATGGGCGTGCGGCACGACAATGTGCTGATGTGCGATCGCAAGGGTGTGATTTACCAAGGTCGCGACGATCTTGACCAGTGGAAGTCCGCGCACGCCGCCAAGACCGACCGACGCACGCTGGAGGAAGCACTCGATGGCGCGGACATCTTCTTGGGCCTGTCAGCAGCGGGCGCGCTGAAGCCGGAGATGGTAATGAAGATGGCACCGCAGCCGATTATCTTTGCGATGGCCAATCCCGATCCGGAAATCACCCCGCCCGATGCCAAGGCGGCGCGTCCCGATGCGATCATCGCCACCGGCCGGTCGGATTATCCCAATCAGGTCAACAACGTGCTCGGCTTCCCGTTCATCTTCCGTGGCGCGCTCGATGTGCGTGCGACCGCGATCAACGAGGAGATGAAAATCGCCGCCGCACGCGCGATTGCCGAGCTGGCGCGCGAACAGGTGCCCGAGGAGGTTGCGGCGGCCTACGGCGGCGCGACCCAGAAATTCGGCGTCGATTACATCATCCCCGCGCCGTTCGATCCGCGCCTGATGGAACGCGTCTCCGCCGCTGTTGCCCTCGCGGCGATGGAAACCGGGGTCGCGCAAAAGCCGATTGAGGATATGGCCGCCTATCGCCATTCGCTCAAGAGCCGCCTCAACCCGACCACAGCGGTGCTCACCCAGGTTTACAGCGATGCCCGTGCAAACCCCAAGCGCGTCGTGTTTGCCGAGGCCGAGGAAGAGGTTGTGCTGCGCGCCGCGATCCAGTTCCGCGATGGTGGCTATGGCACACCGGTGCTGGTCGGCCGCGAACAGCGGGTGCGTGACAAGCTGAAGGAACTCGCGGTTGACGATCCGATGGCCTTCGAGGTGCACAACAGCGTCAATTCGCCATTGGTGCCCAAAATGGTCGATGTGCTTTACGAGCGGCTGCAACGGCGCGGATATCTGAAGCGTGACGTCAAGCGCATGGTCAACCAGGACCGCAACATCTTCAGCGCCGCGCTGCTGCAACTGGGCGAGGCCGATGCGATGCTGACCGGCATCACCCGTACCTTTGGCCAGTCGATGCGTGAAATCCGCCGGGTGCTTGATCCCAAGCAGGGTGAGACTCCGTTTGGCATCCATGTGATGGTCGGCAAGAGCCACACGGTGTTTCTTGCCGACACCACAGTCAACGAGCGCCCCAGCGCCGAGGAACTGGCGTGCATCGCGGAAAACACGGCGCACGTCGCCAAGCGGCTTGGCCACGACCCGCGCGTCGCGTTCCTGTCGTACTCGAACTTCGGCAATCCTTCGGGGCGTTGGCTGGAAAACATCCGCGAGGCGGTGGCGATCCTCGACAGCAAGGGGGCCAGCTTTGAATATGAAGGGGAAATGTCGCCCGATGTTGCGCTTAACCCCAGGCTGATGGCTAATTATCCGTTCTGCCGTCTGTCCGCGCCCGCCAATGTGTTGATCATGCCCGGCCTGCAATCGGCCAACCTGTCGGCCAAGCTGCTGCGCGAACTGGGCGGCGATGCGATGATCGGGCCGATGCTGATCGGCATGGAAAAGCCGGTGCAGATTGCCGCAATGTCATCAACTGCGGGCGAACTGCTCACGCTGGCTTTGCTGGCATCGGCCGGCGTGGTTGGGTGATGCTTAAGGGCGGCGGGTCAGCAACCCGCCGCCAGCGTCTTGCGCACCACCGCGACCAGCTCATCGGGCGAAAACGGTTTCTGGATCAGAATGTTGTGCGGGCAATCATCGGACAATGAACCGCCGGCATAGCCGGTCATCAGCACGATCGGCAGGTCAGGGTGGAGCGCGCGGCTGCGCGCCGCCAGCTGCTGGCCGTCCATATGGGGCATGATGATGTCGCTGAGCAGCAGCGCAGGCACGCTCTCACCCTGCTCCAGCAGGGTCAGCGCCGCTGCTCCATCCTCCACCTCGATCACGACAAACCCGGCCTCATGCAGCACATCGGCGACATGCCTGCGCAACGCGGCATTGTCTTCAGCGACCAGAATCGTGCCTCCTCGCGCGATGGCCTTTGCCTGCCCGGCGGCAGCGCTGGCGGCTGCGGTTTCGGGATCGGGATCGTCATCGGCGGGAAGCCACAGCTTGACCGTGGTGCCCTTGCCCAGCGCGGTTTCCAGCGACACAAACCCGCCCGATTGCGCGACAAAGCCCTGCACCTGACTGAGCCCCAGCCCGGTGCCCTTGCCGATATCCTTGGTGGTGAAAAACGGCTCAAAAATGCGCTGCGCCACATCCGGCGCGATCCCCGATCCGGTGTCGCTGACGCAAAAGCGCACATAGCGACCGGGGGGTGCATCAAAGTTATGGTGCTGATCTTCGGCTTTGTGGTCGGCGTTGGTCGCAAACAGCTGCACCTCGCCCGGGCCGTCCATGGCATCGCGCGCATTGACGACCAGATTGAGCAGCGCATTTTCCAGCTGGCTGACATCGACCGTCACCGGCCACAGGACCTCCGGGCAATCGACGGTGAGCGTATGCCGCTCGTCGAGCGCCTGTTGCGCGAGCGGGGTCAGATCACGCACCAGATCGGCCGGCTGGATGCGCGAGGGGCTGAGCGACTGGCGGCGGGCAAACGCCAGCAGCCGCTGGGTCAGGCTGGCAGCGCGCTGTGCACCATCGCGGGCATTGGCGATGGCGGTCTCTGCACGGTCGGTCTGCCCTGCCAAAATGCGCTTCTGGGCGATATCCAGATTGCCCGAGATAATCGTCAGCAGGTTGTTGAAGTCATGCGCAATTCCGCCGGTCAGCTGGCCGATGGACTCGAGCCGCTGGACCTGTGCGAGCTGCGCCTCTGCTGCGCGCGCGCGGGTGATGTCGCGCGCGATGCCAAAAATCAGCTCATCCTCGCGCGCCAGGTTCCAGCTGGTATAAATCAGCGTGCCGTCGCGGCCGCGCATCTCGCGCTCGACCTGCACATCCTTGGTGCCGTTGTGCAGCGGGATGAAATCGGTCGCCGCGGGATCGGCAAAAAACTGGCTGATATGCGCGCTGCCATCGACAGGAACAATGCCGAACGCCGTCTCCCAGGCCGGGTTGCCCGCCACCAGCACCCCTTCGGTCGTGGTGATCAGCATCATATCGAGCGACGAATCCCACAGCCGGTCGCGTTGGTCGGCGGCCAGATCGGCGGCGAGCTGCTGATGGATCACCTGCTTGCGCAGTTCCAGCAGCGCCGCCACCTGCCGGGCGAGCGCCTCGAGCAGCGGGCCATGGTCGAACCGCTCACGCGGGGCGCTGTCGGTCACGCACAAGGTGCCCAGCGCATAGCCCTCCGGGTTGATCACCGGTGCGCCTGCGTAAAAGCGGATGTGCGGCGGTCCGGTGACCAACGGATTATCGGCAAAGCGCGGATCGGTGCTGGCGTCGAGCACAACCATCACATCCGATGCGCGGATGGCATGATCGCAAAAGGCGATGCTGCGCGGGGTTTCGGCGATGTCGAGCCCAAGCGATGCCTTGAACCACTGGCGCTCGGCCTCGACAATAGAGATGAATGCGCTCGGCGTTCCGGCTATCGCCTGCGCCAGCGCCACCAGATCATCGTACAGCCCGCTGTCGGTTTCGCCAGGCGACAGGCGGTAGGTGCGCAGCACCGCGAGCCGCGCCGTATCATCTTCAGGACGGAAGATGGTGTCGCTAAGACTGGGATGCATGCAGGCCTTCCAGTTGCACCAGGGAGCAATCCGCGCCCCGCAGGTTAACTGTCTATATAATCAGATTGCTGACTAACGCCAGCGCGGCTGGCACGAACCGGCCTTGCCCAAAGCGCCCCGGCTATTTAGAGCCATGTTAATGTCAAGCACCGGCGCGCCCGTTTCCACGTCCGTTCCTGATCCGGCACAGCCGATCTGGAAGACGCATTATCATCACCCCTGCCCGTGGGATCAGCATTTTCCGCCACTTTCGCTGCCCGACATGTTCTTCCGTTCGGCGGGGCAGAAGGGCGCGGCACCGCTGCTCGATTTCCTGGGGCGAAAATACAGCTATGCCGAAACCGCGCAGGGCGTGTGCCGGGTGGCCAAGGGGCTGCAGGCGCTCGGCATCGGCAAGGGCGACCGCATCGGTCTGTTCCTGCCCAATGTGCCGCATTATGTCGCAGCCTATTATGGCGCGATGGCGGCAGGCGCGACGGTCGTGAATTTCTCGCCGCTGTATACGGTGGACGAGTTGGCGCATCAGGTGGCTGACAGCGGCACCACCATCTTGTTCACCCTTTCAGCCTCAGCGCTGCTGCCCACGGCATTGCAGGTGCTCGACCAGTCGGGGCTTGAGCGGCTGATCGTGGGCTCGGTCGCTGGCGCGCTGCCTGCGGGCAAGGCGGTGTTCTACCGCCTGTTCAAGCGCGCCGAGGTCGCCGAGCGGCCCGATGATCAGCGCGTCACCAGCTTTTCGCAGCTGATCGCCAACGATGGCAATTTTGTCCCCGTGCCGATCCGCGCCGAACAGGATGTTGCACTGCTGCAATATACCGGCGGCACCACCGGCACCCCCAAGGGCGCGATGCTGACCCATCAGAACCTTTCGGCCAACGCGCGCCAGGTCAATGCCATTGATCCGCGCGCCGACAGCAACGACGACCGCATTCTTGGCGTGCTGCCGTTTTTCCACGTCTTCGCCAACACCTGCGTGCTCAACCGTACGGTGCTCAACGGCGGTGAGATCATCATGCTGCCGCGCTTTGAGGCGGTGGCGGCGCTGAAGGCGATCACCCGCGCGAAGGTGACGGCGCTGCCCGGTGTGCCAACCATGTATCAGGCATTGCTCGACAGCCCGGCGATTGGCGAGACCGATTTTGCGGCGCTTCGTGCCTGCATATCGGGCGGTGCGCCGCTGCCGGCTGAAACCAAGGCGCGGTTCGAGGCCAAGACCGGGGCATCGGTGGTCGAAGGCTATGGCCTTACCGAAAGCAGCGGCGTCGTTTCGTCTAACCCCTATGAGGGGCTGAACAAGCCCGGCACGATCGGCCAGCCACTGCCAGCGACCACCGTGCGGCTGGTCGACAAGGAAGACCCGAGCCGTGATGCCCCGCCGGGCGAGCCGGGCGAGATCATCTTCACGGGGCCGCAGGTGATGCGCGGCTACTGGAACCGGCCCGATGCCGATGCCGAGGTGTTCATTGGCCGCTACCTGCGCACCGGCGATGTCGGGGTGATCGACGCCGATGGCTATATCCGCATCGTTGACCGCATCAAGGACATGATCGCGGTGGGCGGGTTCAAGGTGTTCCCAAGCCAGATCGAGGCTGTGCTCTATGGGCATGATGCGGTGAAGGAGGCGCTGGTGATCGGCGTGCCCGATGCCTATCGCGGCGAAAGCCCCAAGGCGTTTGTGTCGCTGCAGGAAGGCGTCCCGGCCGATCCCGCCGACATCCTCGCCTGGCTGAACCCGCAGCTTGGCAAGCACGAACGGGTGTCGGCCATCGAAATTCGCGAGTCGCTGCCCAAAACGCTGATCGGCAAGCTCGACCGCAAGGCGCTGCGCGCCGCCGAGGGGATTGGCCACTGATCCGTAGCGTCACGTGCACGTAAAGATGCTTGCCAAGCTGACACGAGAGTGACACACTTTGGGTTGAGCGGTGGCAGACCAATCGCCGCCCAATTGGCATGTAGGGGAAACAACATGGCAAAGGCAGCACCGAAAATCCTCGAGTCCGCCCGCTATCAGCCTGGGCAGGTCCGCGATGCAGCGCACGAGACGTCGTGGGAAAAGCGCATCAGCAACCATGTGGCATATGCCTTGCTCGCCTACACTGGCCTGCAGATTTTTGTCGTGATGGGCGCGATCAAGGGCGAGGGCATGTCGATCCTGCCTTATCTTGGGTTGGTGGCACTGGTCGGGCTGGTCATTCCGTTATGCCGCCGCGTTGAAAAGCGCTGGCAACGACTGGGGGGCAGCGACTTGCCGCACGCCACTCTGGCGCGGCATTTCAGCAGTGACCGGCTGGCGATCTGGCTGTTTGCCATCGGCTTCCCGTTCGCCTTTGTGTTGCTTGCCAGGGGTTTTGCCGCAATCTTCTGATCCCGGCGGTCAACTGCCACAGTCGTTTTTCCTGTGATGCTGCCCGGTGATTGACCGGGCCGGATGCGCGGCGTAAATCGCGCGCATGATAACCCCTGAAAATGCAAAAGACCTGGCGCACGATCTGGTCAGGCGCGCGATGGCGCACGGTACCAGCGCAGCCGACGCAGTGTTCGCCTGCGACGCCTCCACCGATGTGCAGATCCGGCTGGGCGCGCTTGAGGATGTGCAACGCTCTGAAAGCGCGTCTATCGGCCTGCGGGTGTTCGATGGCCAGCGCTCGGCAAGCGTTTCCGGCTCGGACCTTAGCGACTCCGGGCTTGCCACGCTGGCTGAACGCGCTTTCGCGATGGCGCGGCTGGCACCTGAAGATGCTTATGCCGGGCTGGCGCCCGAGGCGATGCTGGTGCAGGGGTCTTTGCCCGATCTGCAGCTTGATGATGGCGGCGAGGTTGACCCTGCGACCTTGCGCGCGCTTGCTGAACGCTGCGAGGCGGCGGCGCGCGCG
>NZ_JBGTFM010000486.1:0-2141 GCF_041747255.1 Blastomonas sp.
CCACCTGGGCGCGCGGGCGCAAGCTGATGCGTGAGACGATGATCGAAAGCGCGTTGCCCATCGAGGTGTTCGTCAAGTCTGCGCAAGGCTCCGCCACCCGCGTCAAGGGCACCGCGATCTTCATGGCCTCGGCGACCACCGGCGTACCGACCGCGCTGCTGCACAACATGAAGCACAACAAGGTCATCCATGATCGCGTGGTCATTTTGACGGTCCAGATACTGGAAGTGCCTTATGTCACCGACGCCAACCGCTTTGATGTCGAGGACCTGGGCCACGGCTTTTACCGGATGATCCTGCGCTACGGCTTCATGCAATCGACCGATGTGCCTGCCGCGCTGAAGGGCGTATCGGTATGCGGTGGCAAGTTCGAGATCTTGCAGACCAGCTTTTTCCTGTCGCGCCAGACATTGCTCACCGCCGAGCGCCCCGGCATGCCGGTGTGGCGCGAAAAGGTGTTCGCCTGGATGTTGCGAAATTCGGCAAGCCCGATGGAGTTCTTCAACCTGCCATCAAACCGCGTGGTTGAACTGGGAAGCCAACTGGAGATTTGAAGCTTGCTTTGTCTCCCTTCCCGCTTGCGGGAGGGGAAGGTTCAGCTTGCTGAACCGGGGTGGGCGAAGAGCGCGGCCGGTCACGGGCCCACCCCGTCTTCGCCAGTGGCTCAGCCACCCCTCCCGCACGCGGGAGGGGAAAACGACACATCAATACGCCGTCCGCGCCAACAGCGATTCCTTTGCCGCATGATATTCGCGCGTCAGCCGCGCAACCATGTCCGCCACGGTATCGACCTTGTCGACCGCGCCAATGCCCTGGCCGCTGCCCCAGATGTCGCGCCAGGCCTTGGCCTCGGTGTTGCCGCCCGAACCGAAGTTCATCGTGCTGTAATCGCCCTGCGGCAGGTTGTCCGGGTCGAGCCCGGCATTGACGATGGACTGGCGCAGGTAATTACCCGAGACGCCGGTAAACAGGTTGGAATAGACGATGTCCGCCGCCCTGCCCTCGACGATGCCGTTCTTGTAGCCATCATCCGCGCGCGCCTCGACCGTGGCGATGAAGGCCGAGCCGATGTAACCAAAGTCCGCGCCCATTGCCTGCGCCGCCAGGACCGCTGCGCCGCTGGCAATCGAGCCCGACAGCGCCACCGGGCCGGTGAACCACTGGCGGATTTCCTGCATCAGCGCGAAGGGGGACGTTACTCCGGCATGGCCGCCCGCGCCTGCCGCGACCGGGATCAGCCCGTCGGCGCCCTTTTCAATCGCCTTGCGCGCAAACCGATCGCTGATCACATCATGCATGGTGATGCCGCCCCAGCTGTGCACCGCCTTGTTCAGGTCCTCACGCGCGCCCAGCGATGTGATGACCATGGGAACCTGCCACTTGGCGCAGGTGACCATGTCGGCCTCAAGCCGGTCGTTCGATTTGTGGACGATCTGGTTGACCGCATAGGGCGCGGCCGGGCTTTCGGGGTGGGCGCGGTTGTGTTCGGCCAGCGCTTCGGTGATCTGGTGCAGCCATTCGTCAAGCTGGCTTTGCGGCCGCGCATTAAGCGCCGGGAACGACCCGATGATCCCCGCCTTGCACTGGGCAATGACCAGCTCCGGCCCTGAAATGATGAACAGCGGCGACCCGATAACGGGCAGGCGCAGGTTGTCGCACAGCGGTGATGGCATGGTCATGAGGCCGGACATTAGCCGAGAAGGGTGCTCTGTCCAGAGGCTAATTAATCAGGCGGTTAAGTTTTAAAAGGAAACGGCTTGGTCGAAGTCATTCCTCTCCCGGAACGGGGTGGTGGCAGCCCGCAGGGCTGACGGAGGGGAAGCGAAATTGTGCCGCGATCTTGCTTGGGCGCAATCCCGCCTCCCCTCCACCGCTTCGCGGTCCCCCTCCCCGTTTCGGGGAGCAATAAAGAGGCTCAAATCTCATCCAGCGCACTGAGCACCGCCTTGACCGATGCGGTCGCGACGTCCTCGTCGATGCCGACGCCAAAGCAGGGCGCTCGGCCATCGATGGCGCATTCGACATAGGCTGCGGCGCGTGCCTTTGAGCCTGCGCCAATCGCGTGTTCGCGGTAGTCGGCGATGTCGATGGCGATGCCCAGCGCACTCGACAGCGCATCGACCACACCCGAGATCAGCCCG
>NZ_JBGTFM010000487.1:0-11620 GCF_041747255.1 Blastomonas sp.
CGATCGCGGGCGGGACCGGCGATGGCGCCGGCGTGGCCGGTTGCGGGCGGTCTGGCATCTCCACCGGCTGCGGCGGCGGTGCCTCGTCCGATGCGCGTTCGGCAGGGGTCGGCGATTCTTCGGGCTCGGGCGTTTCATCAGGCTCAGGGTTGACCCCGAACACCGTCGGGATGGTGTCGTCGCGTTTGATGATGGCAGGCGCGAACGAGATCGAGAGCAGGGCGAGCACGATCAGCAGCTCTGCCAGCAGCGCAAAGGCGATGCCCGCGATGCGTCCTCCCAGCCGGACGCGCACCCGGTCTGGCCAGCTTTGCGCATCAAGATGAACGGGTGGGGACAAGGAACCTCATATCGCGCTGCGCGCGGCTTGCGCCCGCGCTATCATGCTCGCCCTTGCCGTGATTGACGCAGCGGCGCAACATATGTGTCTGCAAACAGTTGACGCAGCAGGATGAACAAAAGATGCAAACCCGGCAGAGCATCTGCAACCGCAAAGCGCGATTCGCTTCGCAGGACGAGGCGATCGCCACCGCGTTACAATCCAGCCTCGTGCTTCGGCCCTATCGCTGTGATCGATGCCGCCGGTTTCACCTCACCAGCCAGACCAAGGGCAAACGTATCGCGCGACCCTTGCCTGCGCATGAAACACAGGCTTGATTCCGACGTTGAACTGGCGCAGGCTAATTCATTACATATTCATGACGCGGATTGGATGCGCGTTATTTTCAATAGCCTGCCAACCGGGATGACAGTGTGAGTCTATCAGGATTTGCCTTCGCTATGCTGCTGGCCAGTGCGCCGATGTCGACAGACGCAGCGCTGGCAGTTGACTTTACCGCATTTGATCAGGGCGCGGCAGCCACGCAGCCGCTGGCGGTCGCACCTATAGACTGTCCTCCCCCACCCGACATGCCGCAACCTGGCTTGGCGAATCCGGCACCAATGGCAGATGTTGCCTCCGCACCGATTGGAAATGCGAATCCCGGTGCCAGTGCTGGCTCCGATCCCAACGCGGGCACCATCGTCGTCACCGCGCGCCCCGATTTGCCCGGCGATCCCATGGCGCAGATCAACGCACAGTCGTTTTCTGTGGTGCAGGATCTCGATGACGCCGTGGTCGGGCCCGTCGCCATGGCCTATGAAGAGGCGATCCCCAAGCCGGTGCGCCATGGCCTGCGCAACTTTATCAACAATCTGTTCGAGCCGATTGTCGCGCTCAATTTCCTGTTGCAGTTGAAGCCCGGCAAGGCGTTTGAAACGCTGGGCCGGTTCACGATCAATTCGACCATCGGCATTGGCGGGCTGGTGGACATGGCCAAGCGCGAGCCGTTCAATCTGCCCCGGCGGCGCAACGGCTTTGCCAACACTCTGGGCTTTTATGGCGTCAAGCCGGGTCCATTCCTGTTTTTGCCGCTCATCGGGCCGACAACATTGCGTGATCTGTTTGGCGGCGGCATCGATGCGCTGATCCTGCCGACGGCGCTCGGCGCGCCGTTCAACGATCCCGTTTACACCCTGCCCGCAGGGGTGATCGGTGCGCTCAACGGACGCGTGGCGCTGGACGAGCAGTTGACCAAGATCCGCGCCGAAAGCGCAGACCCCTATGCATCGGTGCGTGATCTGTATCTTGCCAAGCGGCAGGCAGAGATTGACGAGCTACGCGGGATTGTGCGGGCCCCGGCAGCAACATCGCCGGCGACGATCGGGCGCACGCCGGTGCCTCAGCCGAACTCCGCGCGCGATATGTCGCACTGCCCCCGCCCGCAATAAACGGTAGCGCTCTTAACGCCGCTCGCCGCCCAATTCAGAGATCAGCGCGCGGTCCTCATCGGGCACCAGCCCTTCGAGCACCTGCCAGAAGCCGGTGACGGCCTCTTGCCCTGCCTGACGATAGGCCTTGGCCAGCCTGCTGCGCAGCGCATCGAACAGCTCTGCCTCAAGCGCCGCGCCCGCCGGAGTCAGCCGCAGCAGCTTCTGCCGCCGGTCGATCTCGCCGCTGCGCGTCTCAATGAGGTCGCGGCGCTGCAGCTCGGTCAGTACCCGGCCCAGCGACTGTTTGGTGATCGCCAGTGCGCGCAGCAGCTGGCTCACGGTCAGGTCAGGATTGCGCGCGATGAAATAGAGCGCCCGGTGATGCGCCCGGCCCAACCCCTGCACCGCCAGTTGATCGTCAATCGACTTGGTCAGCCGGGTATAGCCAAAAAACAGCAGCTCGACACCGTGCCGGATTTCATCCTCGCGCAAAAACAGCGCCGAGGCGGTGGGAGAAGATGGGACAGGCATGTTGACCTTGATTGCCAGCCCGATTAGGTCTTGGCAAGCCCGCGTTCTGCAAAAACCTGCGCGTGCGCGCCAACCCGGCATTCCCTGCCGCCAAGCTGATCGGGACGACGATGCTGCCCTTTACCATAGAACCCACCCCCACCCCCACCCCCGCCGCTGTGCGCGATGCGGCGCTTGTTGATCCGGGCTTTGGCAAGCTGTTCACCGATCACATGGTGGTGGTGCGTTACAACGCGGCGCAGGGCGGCTGGGTCGATGCGCGGGTGACTGCACGTGCCCCCATCCCGATGGACCCCGCCTCATCGGTGCTGCATTATGCGCAGGAAATCTTTGAAGGGATGAAGGCCTATCGGCTTGCCGATGGCAGCACGGCGCTGTTTCGCCCCGATGCCAATGCGCAGCGTTTTCAGGCCTCTGCCACGCGCATGGCGATGCCACATGTGCCGCAAGACCTGTTCATCGCGGCGGTCGAGCAGCTGGTCACCATTGATACCGACTGGTTCCCCAAGGTTGAGGGCGGCGCGCTGTATCTGCGCCCATTCATGTTTGCCAGCGAGGTGTTTCTCGGCGTGCGGCCCGCGCTCGAGTATCTGTTCATCACCATCGCCTCGCCGGTCGGTGCCTATTTCAACGGCGGCGGCGCCCCGGTGACGATCTGGGCCTCGCAGAATTATTCCCGCGCCGCGCCGGGCGGCACGGGCGCGGCCAAATGCGGCGGCAATTATGCCGCCAGCCTTGTCGCGCAGGCAGAGGCCACCGCGCAGGGCTGCGACCAGGTGGTGTTCCTTGACGCGGCGACCCGCACTTGGGTGGAGGAACTGGGGGGCATGAACCTGTTCTTCGTGTTCGACGACGGGTCGATTATCACCCCGCCGCTGACCGGCACGATTTTGCCTGGTATCACGCGCGATTCGATCATCACACTCGCCCGCGACCTGGGGATGAGCGTGCGCGAGGAGCCCTATGCCTTTGACCAGTGGCGCGATGACGCGAACAGCGGCCGCCTGCGCGAAACCTTTGCCTGCGGCACTGCGGCGGTGGTGACATCCGTGGGTACGGTCAAGGATCCGAACGGCAGCTTTACCATTGGCGGCAACCAGAGTGGTCCGGTCACCGCCGCGCTGCGCTCGGCTTTGGTATCGCTCCAGCGCGGCGACGCGCCCGACCCGCACGGCTGGGTGCACCGCGTCGGCTGACGGGCACCGGCGTTCTCGCCAAAAAGGCGCTTGGCGGCTTGATGCAAATCCGTATATAGGCCCACTTCCCGCGCAGCCCAGCAGCGCGCGACGCAAGGGCATTGGGGTGTCGCCAAGTGGTAAGGCACCGGTTTTTGGTACCGGCATTCGCAGGTTCGAATCCTGCCACCCCAGCCAGCTTTAGAAATCTGCCTAAGGCATTGAAATTCAAAGAAAAAACCCGAGATTCGAAGCAACGTGGCTACCGGGTTGATTACGCCAGAGCATCAAGATTCGTCGTCGCACGAAGTGCAATAGGCATTGCCGTTCATCCAAACGATTTCCCCTGAAATCGCCCGCAGCTTCCCGGCCCGGTCATACACCAGGAAGTGGGCAGTCGCGCAGGCTTGCAACGTCCAGCCATTGCTGGCGCGCGAGTTCCGCCTCACTCGGCTTGAACCGACCATGCGCACGACGACCCCTAAGGGGTTGATTTTAATAGATTTTTTTTCGAAAAATGGTGCCCAGAAGAGGACTCGAACCTCCACGCCCTTGCGAGCGCCAGCACCTGAAGCTGGTGCGTCTACCAATTCCGCCATCTGGGCACGGGGTAGGAGCGCGCCACTAGCGGCTCTGTGATCAGCCGTCAACCGATTGGACGCGATTGACGGGGTAAAAAATCAGCGCCTGCAGCGTTGCCTCAGGTCAATGGCTGATGCAATGGCTGGCGCGCCTTCCTATATGTTCGATGTCTGCGCCCCAGCCCTTGTGGCGCACGGGCGACAACACGGCAATGGCAGACCAGACCAGACCAGAGGCGATAACATGATGCGCGACAGCTTGATCACGGTATTTGGCGGCGGCGGTTTTTTGGGCAAATACATTACCCAGCGGCTGTTGGCGGCAGGGGCGCGGGTGCGCATCGCGCAGCGTAACATCCGCGGTGCGCAGGATGTCAAGCCGCTCGGCAATCTGGGGCAGATCCAGCTGATCGCCACCGATATCCGCAAGCCCGACAGCGTGGCACGCGCGCTGCACCGGGCCGATGGCGCAGTCAATCTGGTCGGCATCCTCAAAGGCGATTTCGATGCTTTCCATCGCGACGGCGCGGCCAATATTGCCAGCGCGGCGGCAACCGCCGGATGCGGAGCACTGGTGCAGGTCTCCGCCATTGGCGCCGATCCGCAATCGAAAAGCGCCTATGGCCGCAGCAAGGGTGAGGGCGAAGCAGCCGTTCTGGCCGCGTATCCGCAGGCGACCATCCTGCGGCCATCGATTGTTTTTGGCCGCGAGGACCAGTTCATCAACCGCTTTGCCGGGCTGATCGCCAGCCTGCCCATCGTACCGATCATCGGCGGCAAGGCAAAATTCCAGCCCGTGTTTGTCGATGATGTCGCTGCCGCCGTGGTTGCGAGCCTGGCCAACCCAGCCGTGTTCGGCGGCAGAACCTTCGAACTTGGCGGTCCGGAGATCGTCAGCATGGCCGAGATCAACACGCGGATCGCGGCAGAAATCGGCGTGTCGCCGACATTTATCGATATGCCCGATGCGGTGTCCGCGCTGATGGCGCACGGCGCCGGCTGGCTGCCCGGTGCGCCGATCACCGGTGACCAGTGGGCGATGCTGCAAAGCGACAATGTGGTGGCCAATGGCGCAGACGGACTGGACGCGCTTGGCATCGCTGCGACGCCGATGGCAGCGATCATCGGCGATTACCTGGTGCGCTATCGCAAGCAAGGCCGCTTCAGCGTGCGCACCAAGGTCAAGCCCGGCTGATATTCGCCTTTAGCTGCCGGGGGTAATCTCCACCACCGTGGCCGCACGCTCGGCCTGCCAGCGTTCGAGCGAACCATCGAGCTGGCGTGCCGCAATCGCGCGTGCCGTGTCGCGTGGAAGCCCCAGCGCGCCCGCCAGTTGCGCGCCCATCAAGGCATCGCCCAGCGCCATGATGCACAAGGTCAGCGTGTCTTCATGCAACAGCCGCCCGTCCGGCCCGTGCTCGGCGAGGTCGTCAACCAGCTGGTGGATCGCCTCGACAATCGGGTCGAGCGCATCTTCGTTGCCCGACAGCATCATCCAGCTGGCCAGCGCCCCTGCCCCCTCGCGGTCGAATGCATCGAAGGCAAGGTCGACAATTTCTCGCGCGCTGCCCTCGCCCGAGCGGGTCTTGATGACCGCCGCGCCGATGGTCTGGCAGATTTCCTTCGCCAGATAGGCGGCGAGCGCCTTTTGCAGCCCAGATGCCGAACCGAAATGGTGCAGCAAATTGGCATGGGTGCGCCCGATGCGCCCGGCAACCGCTTTCAGCGTTACCGCCTGCGGCCCGGTTTCGATCAGCAGGTCGCGCGCAGCGGTGAGCGCTGCCAGTCGGCTTTCTTCAGGGCTAAGCCGTCTCTTGGCTATTGACATCTATGTAAGTAACCTTATTGTCATGCTTGTTAGTAACAATCTAGCATTATGGACCCCGCCATGAACGCTCCGCAATCCTTTTCCGCATCCGCACCGGCCCGGCGCAAGCACACCCCGGCAGACCTTGAGCTGATCGTGCGCGACAGACGCTTTGGCCGCGCCGCCACGCAGGACCGCTGGTGGATGGGGGGCGACCCCATCGGAACGGCGTTTTACAACGCGCTTTCAGTTACCTTCCCCAAGGGCGAAGCGTTTTTTGTCGAGAGCGTCAAGGCGTTCCGGGAAGGCACGCCCGAGCGGCTGCAGAACGAAATTCGCGCGTTTGTGAAGCAGGAGGTCAACCACAGCCGCGAACACGTGGCGTTCAACCGCCGCGTGGTGGATGCGGGCTATGATGTCACCAACCTTGAGGTCAAGGTCGATGAGGCACTGGCGCTGACCAAGGGCCGCCCGCAGATCGCCAACCTCGCATCGACCATGGCGCTGGAGCATTTCACCGCGATCATCGCGCAGCAGTTGCTGGCCAACCCCAGGCATCTCGACAGCGCCGATGCAGAATCGCGGCAGCTGTGGCGCTGGCACGCGATGGAAGAAATCGAGCACAAAGGTGTCGCGTACGACACATGGCTTCATGCCACCAGGGACTGGAGCCGCTGGCAACGCTGGAAGGTCAAGTCGCTGGTGATGCTGGTGGTGACCAAGAATTTCGTTGAGAACCGCGCCAAGGGCATGCTTGAGCTGCTTGCGCAGGATGGCCTGTCCGGCCCGAAAATCTGGGCGAAGCTGGTTTGGTATGCGCTCGGGCGTCCTGGGATGTTGCGCAAGATCATCCTGCCGTGGATCAGCTATTTCATGCCCGGCTTTCACCCGTGGAAGCACGACGACCGCTATCTGATCCAGCTGGCCGAGAGCGATTATCAGGATGCAGTGATGGACAAGACCGCTTCCACCAAGCCGCAGGCACCGGCGTTGGTGCCCGCCGAGTAAATCACCGCCGTTTGGCGCAAGACACTTTCGGCGTGTGCGGCCTCATTTGAAGGCTGCACACGCCCAATTTGCGTTCTGAATTAGCAGTAATGCAACGACACAAGTTACGACCAGCTGTTCGCACTTGCAACATCCGACGAAACCGGTTAGCGAGCGTGCGACCATCGGACCCGGCGTGCCGGGTGGCTCGGCCCGGCGCCTACCCCCGGGATAACCATTAGACACACCGGTTCTCGCATCTGCGACAAGGTATTTCGTGCATTCGTCACGCTGCACGGATGGGCGGGTCAGGGTATTTTCATGTTTTCCATTGCCACGCTCAGGCGCGAATGGCTGGCCAATCCGCGTGCGGATATTCTGGCCGGCATCGTCGTTGCGCTTGCGCTTATCCCCGAAGCCATCGGCTTTTCGATCATCGCCGGGGTTGACCCGCGCGTCGGGCTCTACGCCTCGTTCTCTATCGCGGTGATCATCTCGCTGGTTGGCGGACGTCCCGGGATGATCTCTGCCGCCACCGCCGCAATTGCAGTGCTGGTCTTGCCGCTGATCCAGCAGCACGGCGTAGACTACCTGTTCGCTGCGACCATCCTGATGGGCATCGTTCAGGTCATTGCCGGGTTCCTGCGGCTCAATCTGCTGATGCAATATGTCTCGCGCTCGGTGATCACCGGCTTTGTCAACGCGCTGGCGATCCTGATCTTCATCGCGCAGCTGCCCGAACTCACCGGCGTGCCGATGCTGACCTATGTGCTGGTTGCGGCCGGGCTTGGCGTGATCTATCTGCTGCCGCGCCTCACCAAGGCGGTGCCGTCGCCGCTGGTTGCCATCGTCGTTCTGACGGTCATTGTCTATTATGTGGGGCTTGACGTGCGCACCGTCGGCGACATGGGCGAACTGCCCTCGTCGCTGCCCGCCTTCCTGATCCCCAATGTGCCGTTCACGCTGGAAACGCTGCAGATCATCCTGCCCTATTCGCTGACAATGGCGGCGGTCGGACTGCTCGAATCGATGATGACCGCGCAGATTGTCGATGACCTGACCGACACCGGATCAGACAAGCAGCGCGAGATGAAGGGCCAGGGCATCGCCAATTTCGCCACTGGTTTTCTGGGCGGCATGGGCGGCTGTGCGATGATCGGCCAGTCGGTGATCAACGTCAAATCGGGTGGTTCGACGCGGCTGTCGACCTTTGTCGCAGGCATGTTCCTGCTGTTCCTGATCGTCGTGCTGGGGCCATTGGTCGCGCAGATCCCGATGGCGGCGCTGGTCGCGGTGATGATCATGGTCTCGATCGGCACGTTCAGCTGGCGGTCGATCAAGGACATCCGCCATCACCCCTGGCAGTCCTCAGTGGTGATGATCGTCACGGTCGTCATCGTTGTATGGACGCACGATCTGGCGCAGGGCGTGCTCGCCGGGGTTATCCTGTCGGGGCTGTTCTTTGCGAGCAAGGTCAAGCGGCTGTTTACGGTCGACTCCAGCCTGTCCGCCGATGGCAATACCCGCACCTACAAGGTGGGGGGACAGGTGTTCTTCGCTTCATCCGATGCCTTTGTCGCCGCGTTCGATTTCAAGGAAGTGCTCGACACCGTCATCATCGATGTCAGCGCCGCGCATTTCTGGGACATTTCAGCGGTGGGCACGCTCGACAAGGCGATCCTGAAGTTCCGCCGCGACGGCACCAAGGTTGAGATCATCGGTCTGAACGAGGCTAGCGCGACATTGGTGGACCGCTATGCTGTCCACGACAAGCCGGGGGCTGAAGCGCAACTCGGCGGACATTGAGGAGAGAAATCATGGAGCATGTGCTCGCCTGCATCGACGCCTCGGTCTATTCCGACAGCGTTTGCGACCTGTCCGCCTGGGCCGCGCACAAGCTGGATATTCCGATTGAGTTGCTGCACGTTGTGCAACGCCATGAAGCCGTCAGCGAGCGCCATGACCTGAGCGGCGCGATAGGCCTTGGCGCCAAGAGCGTACTTCTTGAAGAGTTGACCAAGCTGGAAGAGGCTGACTCGCGGTTGCAGGTTGAGCGTGGGCGAGCCCTGCTGGCCGTCGCCACCGAACGGCTCAAGGCGGCAGGCATCACCCGGATCGACCCGCTGCACCGCCATGGCGGCATCATCGAGACGATCCTTGAGCGTGAGGAAGGTGCGCGCGTCGTCATCATCGGCAAGCGCGGCGCTGACCACGCATTCGCCGCCGATCACATCGGATCGATGGTCGAGCGCGTGGTGCGCGCCAGCACCAAGCCGGTGCTGATCGCATCGCGCCATTACAACGAACCGCAGTCGGTGGTGCTGGCCTATGATGGCAGCAAGCATGCGGACCATGCGCTGGAACGACTGCGACTGTCGGCATTGTTCACAGGCATGCCGGTGCACATCGTGATGGCGGGCAGCATCGATGGCAAACATCGCGCGATGCTCGACAAGGCGGCGGCCAGGCTGGATGGCAGCGTTGCCGTCACCACCACATTGCAGCAGGGCAAGCCCGAAAAGCTGATCAGCGATGTCGTCGCCGCGACGCCCGGCGCGCTGCTGGTGATGGGGGCATATGGCCACTCGCCGTTCCGCACTTTGATTGTCGGCAGCACCACCACCGCGATGATCCGCACCGTCCACGCGCCGGTGCTGCTGGTGCGCTGACATGGCGCTCGACCTCGACGATCTGCGCGCGCGCCTGATCGCGCAACGTGCGGCGCTGGTTGAGGAGGATTCGGTTTCCGAACAATCACGCGCCCCGGTGACGCTGGAGCAGGACAGCGTCGGGCGGCTGTCGCGGATCGATGCAATGCAGGTGCAGGCGGTGGCGATGGCGCAGCAACGCCGCCGCCAGTCCGAACGCACCGCGATTGATGCCGCGCTCGCCCGCTTGGACAGCGGTGAATACGGCTATTGCCTCGTCTGCGGCGAGGACATTGCCGAGGCACGGTTGATCAACACCCCGGCGGTGACCAAATGTATCGAGTGTGCCCGCGCGGTGCCGGTGTAAAATTAACTGCACACCCGGCCTTTGTTTGGCCCGGGGCAGCCTTATATGGCTGTGATGCTGGCCTTCGCGCAATCGATAACGTAGCCATGACAGACGTAACCGTATGGTTCGATGGCGGCTGTCCGCTGTGCACGCGCGAGATCGCGCTGATGCGGCGGCTGGACAAACGCGGTGCGATCACCTTCCTTGATGTGTCCGCTCCCGACGCCGTCTGCCCGATGGACCGCCAGGCGCTTCTGGCGCGCTTTCACGCCAGCGAAAACGGCCAGATGCTCTCGGGCGCCGCTGCCTTTGCCGCGATGTGGCGCGCGATCCCGCTGCTCAAACCGCTCGGCTGGGCGGCGCGCAACCGGCTGGTGTTGTCCCTGCTTGAACGGCTGTATCTGCGCTTTCTGCGGGTGCGGCCACGGCTGCAAAGCATGCTTGGCCCGTCATGACAGAGGCTGCGATATTCCCGGCCACCCGCGCTGCGGCGCTTGAGCGGCTGGCCGCGTTCGTGCCCCACGCCGGTGCGGATTACGCGCGCGGGCGTAACAGCGACCCCGGACCTGGGCACCCCAGCGCCGTGTCAGAGCTCTCGCCCTATGTGCGCTACCGCATGATCACCGAGCAGGAGATCGTGCGCAGCGTGCTCGCGCGCCATGCGCTCAGCGCCGCCGACAAATATGTGCAGGAGGTGTTGTGGCGCACCTACTGGAAGGGCTGGCTGGAAATGCGCCCGCAGGTGTGGCAGCGCTTCCTTGACGAGCGCGATCATCAGCGCGACCATTTCACGGATACCGGCGCGCTTGCTGTCGCCGAGGGCGGCGCCACTGGCATCGAGGGCTTTGATGACTGGGCGCGCGAACTGGTCGCCACCGGCTATCTGCACAACCATGCGCGGATGTGGTTTGCCTCGATCTGGATTTTCACGCTGCGCCTGCCCTGGGCGCTGGGCGCGGATTTCTTCCTGCGCCACCTGCTCGATGCCGACGCCGCCAGCAACACCCTGTCCTGGCGCTGGGTGGCGGGGCTGCAGACGCTCGGCAAGACCTACCTCGCCCGTGCGGACAACATCGCGCGCTACACCAATGGCCGGTTTGAACCGCAGGGGCTGGCGGATAAGGCCGTGGCGCTGACCGAACCGCCGGTGGGCGGCGCAAAGCCCCTGCCCACGCCGCTTGCCTGCGATCCTGGCCAGCCTGCGTTGCTGCTGGTGACACATGAAGACATGCACCCTGAATCTTTGCGCGCCAGCATCGGCCCGATTGCTGCTGCCCTGGTGGTTGCGGATCGTGACCTGCTGTGGAGCGATGCCTCGCATGGCTTTGTGCAGGCCGCCGCGCAGGATGCGGCGACGCGGGTTGCATCGGATTTCGGGTGCGCGACTTCGACCACTGCATGGCTTAACGCAGAAGCGCTGATCACCGCCGCGCAGCAAGCCGGTGCACGCCAGATTGTCACCCCCTATGCCCCGGTCGGTCCGGTCGCCGATGCGCTGGGACGGCTGACCCCGCTGCTGGCGGGCGAAGGCATCACGCTGGCGCAGGTGCGCCGCGCGTGGGATGATCGGTTCTGGCCGCATGCCAGCAAGGGATTTTTTCCGTTCAGGGAAAAGATACCGGCAGCGCTCGCCGGGATCGGCGCGCTGCCATTGTCTTGACGCCTATGCCTCGATCAGCGGAATCTGCGGCGCGGCATCACGCGCGGTCAGCCCGGTAAGGCGCGGATCGGGCAGCGTCTCGATCTCACGCGCGAACGGCACGAAGCCCTGCTTGCAATAGAAGCCGAGC
>NZ_JBGTFM010000488.1:0-9443 GCF_041747255.1 Blastomonas sp.
CGTGACGCGCGTCGATGTCGAGACCGCGCGTGAGATGGCAGAGGCGGTGCAGGCGGCGCTGCCCGCCGACATCGCGATCTTGGTCGCGGCGGTGGCCGACTGGCGCACCGCCGACACGCACGCGCAGAAGATCAAGAAGACTGGCGACGCGTTGCCCGCGCTTTCCCTGACCGAAAACCCTGACATCCTGGCCGGGTTGGCCAGCGGCCAGCGCCGCCCGGCGCTGCTGATCGGCTTTGCCGCCGAGACCGAGAATGTCATCGCGCACGCGCAGGCGAAGCGCGCGCGCAAGGGATGCGACTGGATCATCGCCAATGATGTTTCGGGCGATGTCATGGGCGGCGCTGAAAACGCGGTGCACATCGTTACGGACGCTGGCGTCGAAAGCTGGGCCAACCTGCCCAAGGATCAGGTGGCGCGCAAACTGATGGAGAAAATCGCCGATGTCGTGCGCTGATCATCCGCTGCCGCCCATCACCATCCGGCTGAAGCGGCTGGCGCACGGCGAAGGGCTGCCGTTGCCAAGCTATGCCACGCCGGGCGCAGCGGGCATGGATGTGGTCGCCGCCGAAGACCTTGTTCTGCAGCCCGGCCAACGCCACGCGGTCGCGACGGGGCTGGTGATGGCGATCCCCGATGGATACGAGGTGCAGGTGCGGCCCCGATCAGGGCTGGCGCTGAAGCACGGCATCACCGTGCCCAATACACCTGGTACCATCGACAGTGATTATCGCGGTGAGCTCAAGGTGATCATGATCAACCACGACAGCCAGGCATTTGCCATCCGGCGCGGTGACCGCATTGCCCAGTTGGTTGCCGCTCCGGTGCAGCGCGCCGATTTTGCCGAAGTCGATGACCTCGACGAGACGGCACGCGGCGCGGGCGGGTTCGGATCAACCGGTATCAGCTGATACCGGTCGATTGACTGTTACCGCCGCTGGCGCACCGGCCTCACGGTCTTGTCACCTTCCGGCGCAATCGAAATGCGCACGGTTTCGCCCGACTGACCGGGGAAATCGGTGAAGATCGCATCGATCAGATTGGGGACCAGATACGGCAGGTTCTTGCTGCGCGCCTGCGCCTCAGCCTTGCCTTCGAACAGGCGGCGGTTGTCCGCTGTCCGGTCGATCTTCAAGTCAAGGTCGCTGGTGTAGACGGTATAGCTGCGCACATCATTGCCCCAGCCAGGTCCAAAGATGAACGGATCATAAAAGCCGAAGCCAAAGCCGCGACGACCGTAAAACCCGCCCCGGCCCCATGGACCGAAGCCCCCGCCAAAGCCGCCCCCAAAATTGTCGGAAACCACCTTCTCACGGCCGTTGTCGACGCCGTAAGAAAAACTGACAATCATATCGGCGCGCGCCGGATCATTGGCGGGCACATAGCCGAGCTGCGCCATCTGGCGCGTCACCAGCCCGGCATATTGCGCAAACTCCAGCCCGCCCTGCAAGGCAGGATCAGACGCGGTCACAACAAAACTTTGCCCCTGCGGCGCGGGCAGCGCCTGAAAGCGCGCAACATCGGCCTTAAATGGGGTGGCACAAGCCGAAAGCGCCAACGCCAGCACGGGCGCTGCGAACAGCGCGGCGCGGCGGGATAGGCGATTGCGAACGGTCATGATCGATTCTCCAGGTGGCGGGCCATTGCACATGCGCGGCCCGCTAATGGATATAGGATTAGCTCGCCGCGAATGAACCCCATTTGAACGCGTTTGCGACAGATTGAGCAGCTAGCGCAGCAATCCCAGCGCCGCATAAGCCCCGTCGAGTGTCGGTTGCGCGACCGCGCGTGCCTTCTGCGCCCCCTTGACCAGAAGGGCATCGAGCGCTGCATCGTCATCCTTCAGCGCGATAAACCGCTCGCGGATCGGGCGCAGGGTTTCAACCAGCACCTCGGCCAGCGCAGGCTTGAACGCGCCAAAGCCCTGCCCTGCAAATTGTCCGCACACCGCATCGGGCGTCTGCTCGGTCAAGGTCGCATAAATGCCGACAAGGTTCAGCGCCTCGGGCCGCCCCGCCAGATCAGCCGCCTGCTCGGGCAGCATCTCCTGATCGGACTTTGCCTTGCGCACCTTTTGCGTGATCGTGTCATCGTCATCGGTCAGGTTGATGCGGCTCATGTCCGATGGATCGGATTTTGACATCTTGGCGCTGCCGTCACGCAGGCCCATGATCCGCGCCGATTCCTTGGGGATATACGGTTCGGGCAAGGTGAACAGCTCAACGCCGAAATCGGTGTTGAACTTGACCGCGATGTCGCGGGTCAGTTCAAGATGCTGTTTCTGGTCCTCGCCCACCGGCACATGCGTCGCCTGATAGAGCAGCACATCGGCTGCCTGCAGCACCGGATAGACGAACAGCCCGACGCTCGCGCCCTCGCGGTTCTTGCCCGCCTTGTCCTTGAACTGAGTCATCCGGTTCAGCCAGCCGATGCGCGCGGTGCCGTTGAGCAGCCAGGCGAGCTCAGCGTGCGCGGGCACACGCGCCTGGTTGAACAGAACGCTGCGATCAGGATCGATGCCGCAGGCGATCAGCGCGGCGGCCATCTCGCGCACGTTGCGGATGCGCGTATCGCGTTCCTCGTGCACGGTGATCGAATGCAGGTCGGCGAGGAAGAAAAAGCAGGCGCTGCCAGAATCTGTGGCGACGTCCATCTCATCCTGCATTTTCACCCAGTTGCGGATCGCGCCAAGATAATTGCCCAGATGCAGATTGCCGGTCGGCTGGATGCCGGAAAGGACGCGCATGAATTACTCCTGTTCAGCGGCTTTGCGCCGCTTGATGATACGCGCGATCCGGTCACGGTCCACTGCGCCTACTGCAAAACCGACCGCGAAATAAGCCAGAGCGCCCCCTGACACAATGATCGCCAGCGCGCCAGCGCGTTCCAAAATGCTGCCGACAAACCAGTCGTCGAGCACTCCGACCAGCCACCACAGCAGTGCCGCCATTGCGCCTGCCGCCACAACCTGACGCGCGATCCGCCAGATCAGGCTGGTCTGCAGGCGAAAATGATCGCGGCGGCGCAACACGACATAAAGCAAAATGGTGTTGAGCCAGGCCGCGCCCGCCCCTGCCGCTGCCAGCCCGACGATGCCGAACGGTTCGATCAGGATCAGGATCAACGCGACATTGAACCCCAGCGCCGCCGCCGCAGTATAGACCGGGGTCTTGGTATCGCGCCTGGCAAAAAAGCCTGGCGTCAGGATCTTGACCAGCACATAGGCCGGCAGCCCGGCAACCAGCGCCTGCACCACCATCGCGGTAATAGCGCCGTTTTCTGCCGTGAAGCGCCCGCCAACGAAGAACGCGCTGACAAACGCAGGCGCACACACCCATAGCGCGGCAGCGGCGGGTAGCGTCAGCAGCAACGCCAATTCGACCGCATCTGACTGGATGCGGCTGGCGGCTGCCTTGTCATCGGTGGCAATGCTGCGCGAGAGGCTAGGCAGGATCGCGGTGCCCAGCGCGATGCCAACGATACCCAGCGGCATCTGGTTCAGCCGGTCCGCCATCGACAGCATTGTGAGCGATCCCTGCGGCAGCTGTGTCGCAAAGAACGTGTCAATCAGCTGGCTGATCTGATAGACGCCGGCACCAAAGGTGGCAGGCAGGATCAGGCGGCCAAGCTCGCGGACGTCGGGCGTCAGCCGCGGGCGACTGAGCCTGAGGCGCAGCCCTTCACGCCGCACGCACCACCACAGATAAACGAGTTGTGCCGCACCCGACAACGCCACCGCAACCGACAGAACGATCACCACGATCCGGTCATCGTCACCATCGCCGCGCAGCCATGCACCGGTCAGCACCCCGGCGATCAGCACCAGATTGAACAGCACCGGCGCAAACGCGCCCGGTCCAAAGCGCGATCGCGCATTCAGAATGCCGCTCAGCAACGCCACGATGCTGATCAGCATCAGATACGGAAACGTGATGCGCGAGAGCAGCACCGCAAGATCGAACTTGCCATCGACCTGCATGTAGTCGCGCGCCAGAAGCCACACGATGCCCGGCATGACGAGCATCGCGAACCCGGTAAAACCGAGCAGCACCCAGATGAACACCGACAGCACATCGTTGGTGAACGCCTCAGCCTGCGCTTCACCATCTTCGGTTGCCATCTTGCGGCTGACCATCGGCACGAAGGCGACCGAAAATGCGCCCTCGGCAAACAGGCGGCGGAAGGTGTTGGGCAGCCGGAAGGCAAGCTGATACGCGTCAGCCGCCAGCCCGGCACCCAGCACGCGCGCCAGCAGGATATCGCGGGCAAAGCCGAATATCCGGCTGACCAAGGTAAGCCCGGCAATCGTGCTCGCCGATTTGAGCAGGTTCATGGCCGGTCAGGCGGTGCTATGCGTTGCCTTCAGCGGGTGGGACTGGTGCGCCGAAATTGGGGTCCTGCGCCTGCTGTTCGTACAGCGCGTTGAAATCGATGGGCTCAAGCACCAGCGGCGGAAAGCCGGCATCGCGAATGGCATTGCCCAGGATCAAACGGATCGTCGGGAACACCAGGCGCGGCGTTTCAGCAAACAAAAAGCGCCGGGTCTGTTCTTCATCGAGCCCACGCAAGCCGACCAGCGCGCCATAAGCCAGTTCGACCAGATAGGCTGTGCCCTGTTCGCACTTCGCCGCGATGGTGTAAGTGCACAGCATCTCATGCACTTCGTCGTTCAGCTGGCGCGATTCTGCGCGAAACTGGACATCGAAGTTGAGCTGGCCCGGCCATTGATAGGAATCGGGTGCGTTGGGGTTCTCGACCGACAGGTCCTTGATGTATTGCGAAATCATTCCCGCCTGCGGACCACCGCTGCCGTTGAGGCCGGGGTTCTGTGAGGTCACGGTGCCGTCAGTGTCGGCCATATTGGTCCCTTTCAAATAACGTGTCGTCTTAAAAATGCGGGTTGAACCGGGAAGCGCAAGCGCGTTTCGCGGGGCTCTAATCCGCCTTGTGCTGCGGCGCAAGCGCTGCGAATCATGATCGATTAGCCCGGCAACTGCCCTGCTCTGGCCAGCAAAGCAATTTGCATATTGACGCGCATGCCCTATGTTAGACGTAAGCTCGGCCAAGACAGCCGATTTTCCTCATCAAATATGGCGAAACAGGACAAGTTGTGACGGTAGAAATTATCATTTTGGCCATGGTTGCAGCCTTTCTTGGCCTGCGTCTGTATTCGGTGCTGGGCAAGCGCACCGGACACGAGCAGGAGCCGCTGACCCGGACGATGGACAACCCCGGCACCAAGGGCTCGACCGGCATTGAACGCGTGCCAGCCGATGACAATGCGGGCACGGTCGCACCCGGCCACACCAACGTGTTCGATATCACCGCAGAGCCCGGCATCCGCCAGATGCTCGCCGCAGACCGCAGCTTTGACGTGGGCCGGTTTCGTGAGGGCGCCAAGGCGGCATATGGCATGATCCTCGAAGCCTTTTGGGCGGGCAAACGCGAAGACCTGCGCGGCCTGTGCGATGACGAAGTGTATGAAAGCTTCGCCGAGTCGATCGAGCAGCGCGAAAAGCGCGGCGAGACGCTGGAAAACCGGCTGGTGCGGATCGATGAGGCACGGATTGTCGATGCCGAATATGATGCACCGACGGCGCGCATCACCGTGCGCTTCGATGCGGATATCGCTGCGGTCGTGCGCGGGGCCGATGGCGAACTGATCGCAGGCTCGATGACCGATGCGGTCTCGACCCACGATCTGTGGACATTCGCGCGCAATCTGCGCAGCGATGATCCCAACTGGCTGCTGGTCGAAACCGACCAGGCCTGACACGGCGCTAGGGGGCGCGGCCCATGCAGTCAGGTGCAGTCGCGCTTCCATTTTTATTGTTCACCACGCTCGCGTTGGCGGGCTGCGGTGGCATCGTGCCTTCGGGCACGCAGAACCCCGCACCGCCGCGCGCCAGTCTGCCCTACGAAACGCCGCGCGCTTCCACAACTCAGTCCGCGCGCGCTCAGCCTGCACCGCAAGGCACGGTCGCGCCCGCAGTCGGCCCCGCATCGAACTATACGATCCCGCGTGCAACACCGATGTCGCCCGTCTCTGGTCCCGCAATTACCGCGAGCACCGATGTAACGCAGGCCGCCGGACAAATGCTGCGCCGCGGCCCGGCCATCTCCAGCCTGCCGATCGAGCGCGATGACGCGCGCACCGCGCTGATCGCGTTTCGGTTAAGCTGCCCTTCGGTTGTCCGCCGCGCCGATGTGAGCGGTCTCACCCGGCCGGAAGACTGGCGCAGCGCTTGTGATGCAGCGGCGCGCTGGCCTGACAGTAATGCGCCGCGCTTTTTCACTGACCAGTTTGAGGCCGTCCAGGTCGGCGAAGGAGCGGCCTTTGCCACGGGCTATTTTGAGCCGGAAATTGCCGGATCCCGCACCCGCCGCGCCGGCTATGACGTGCCGGTCTATGGGCGCCCGACCGATCTGATCGACGTCGACCTTTCACCTTTTGCCGCCGAATGGGCGGGCAAGCGCGTGCGCGGCAAGCTGCAGGGCAGCGATCTGGTGCCGTATGACGATCGCACTGCGATAGAAAACGGTTCGCTTGGTGGCCGCGCGCCGATCGTCGCTTATGCAGCCGATGCCATCGAGTTCTTCTTTCTGCAGGTGCAGGGATCGGGCCGTTTGCGTCAGCCCGATGGATCGGTGATCCGCATCGGCTATGCCAGCCAGAACGGGCGCGACTATACCGGCATCGGCGCGCTGATGCGCGATCGCGGCCTGCTCGCGCCGGGGCAAGCAAGCATGCAGGGTATTGTCGCGTGGCTGCGCGCCAATCCGCAGGAAGGCCGCGCGATCATGCGCGAGAACAAGAGCTTCGTGTTCTTCCGTGAGCTCACCGGTCCGGGGCCATTGGGCGCACTGGGCTATCAGGTCGAGGCTGGAAGTACGGTGGCGACTGATCCCAAATTCGTGCCATTGGGCGCGCCGGTGTTCCTCGCCATGGACCGCGCTGAGCCGAACGGCCTGTGGGTGGCACAGGATACCGGCGGCGCGATCAAGGGGGCGAACCGTTTCGACACCTTCTGGGGCGCGGGCGAGCGCGCGCAGATCATTGCGGGCGGCATGTCTGCGCGCGGTCTGGCGCTGATCCTGCTGCCCAAAGGCAGTTTCGACCGGCTGGCCCGACAGGGACGATAGGATGACCGAAAGGCGTCCGCTGTCCGATGCGGAAGCGGCGCTGTGGAAGCGCGTGATCGCGACGGTTGAGCCGCTGAAGAGCAAAGTCGACCCACCCAAAGCCAGAAAAGCCCTCCCCCTTGATGGGGGAGGGTTGGGTGGGGGTGATGGTTCCGTCAAGTCGGGCGCTGGCGGCGCGCTCATCCCAACCGCTGCGACTAAGCCGCAAGCGGCCAAGTCTCGCGCCTCCCCCATCAAGAGGGAGGCCATGGTGCCGTCTAAAGTAGCCAAGCCCACACCCGCTTGGACCTACACCCCCGCCCCGATGCTCTCGGTCGCGGGCAACCTCGATGGCGGCTGGGACAAGCGCCTCGCCAAAGGCGGGGTGCAGCCCGATGTCACCATCGATCTGCACGGCCACACCCTGTCTGGCGCCTATGCCCGGCTCGATCAGGCGCTTGGACAGGCGGTGGCGGCAGACATGCGGCTGATGCTGCTGATCACCGGCAAGGCGCGCGCGCCCGACAGCGGTCGCGGCGCAATTCGCGGGGCGGTCTCCGACTGGCTCGCCTCATCGCGCCATGCCGGATCGATAGCCGCAGTGCGCAACGCGCATCCGCGTCATGGGGGCGAGGGGGCGCTGTATATCGTGCTGAGGCGGCGGCGATAATCCGCAAGCATCGCGCTGTTCTCCGGCGAAAGCCGGAGCCCAGGAGTCAGATTGCACTATCGCAACCCTGAATTCCGGCGTTCGCCGGAAAACAGGTCTTTCACTCCCCTTCGGGCTCAAACTCAAGCGAGGCGCTGTTCATGCAGTAGCGCAGGCCCTCGGGGCCGGGGCCATCGGAGAAGACATGGCCGAGATGCCCCTCGCAGCGCGCGCAGCGTACTTCGGTGCGCACCATGCCGTGGCTGGTGTCGACAATTTCCGCTACCGCCTCGGGTTCCGCAGGCGCTGTGAAGCTCGGCCAGCCCGAGCCGCTGTTGTATTTCGCCTCTGATTCGAACAGCGGCGCGCCGCATCCCGCACAGCGATACATGCCGGTGCCCTTGTGATCGTTGAACTTGCCGGTGAACGCCCGCTCGGTGCCGCCTTCGCGCAGCACATGATATTGTTCGGGCGACAATTTGGCGCGCCACTCGGCATCGCTGATGATGGTTTTTGTCATGGCTCTCTCCTGGGGAGCACTCAACATGGACCGGTGGGCGGCGCAGTCAAGATGCGCGCGCGGCAACCTTGGCGATTTCGAGCAATTCCTGCTCAAGCAGCAGCGCCGGACCAGGGGTCGGCTGCATCATCGCCTGTTGCAGGCCAAGCAGCCGTTCGACCAGCCGCGCCATCGTGGCAGGCCGACCCCAGGCGGTGAGCTGCCGGGTCCAGTCGCTCTGGCTGCCCCCGCCCCAAAGACGATTGCCGGACTTTTCACGACTCACCCACGCCCCGACATCGCGCACGGTGCCCATCCGGGCGGCGACCGCCGCAAGCTGCATCACCTGCCGCTGCATGACGATCACCAGCCCGACCTCTGATACTGCCTGTTCGCGCATCCGCTGCAGCTCTTCGGGCAGCCGCTTCAGATTGCCCGAGAGCGCCGCGTTGATAATCGGCTGCATCGCATCGTCTCCGGCATCGGCGCGCAGCGCAGTGATCGCCTCGCGGGTCACCGATTTGGGCGCATCAGGGCTGGCATCGAGATACAGCGCCAGCTTTTCGACCTCTTGCGCTGCCAGCCGCCGGTCGGCAGCGGTAAACCCGGCGATGACCTCCGCCAGATCATGCTCGATGGTCAGTCCGGCCTCGTGACCCAGTGCGATCACAATCTTGGACATGTCGGCTGCGGTGGGGATTTTTGACTGAACCGCCATCGCCAGCGGCGATGCCAGCGCGAGCTTGGCAATCCGCGATTTCTCGCTGATGCCGCTCGCCAGCATGATCACCGGGTTGATCGCCTGTGCGGCGGCCAGCAGCGTCTCGGTCGCTGGCAGACATTCCTCGCCATTGGTGGTGACGCGGATGTAGCGCTTGTCGCCGAACAAGGAGAGCGAGGCTGCTTCTGCCGCGAGCAAAGACGGGTCTTTGCTGAGCTGCGGCCCATCAAAATCGATTCGCTCCACGTCCGGGCCGAAACCGCTGGCAAGTTCGGCCGCAAGAGCGGCGTTGCCGCCATCATCTGCGCCGAAGATCAGATACAGCCGGATGTCAGGGCGCGGCCTGCGGGCCAGCGCACGGACGGCGGCGGCATCGCCCTTCATTGCGCCCCGCCCTTCATTGCGCCCCAACCTTCATTTCGCCCCAACCTTCATTTCGCCAAAGCCACCTC
>NZ_JBGTFM010000489.1:0-1884 GCF_041747255.1 Blastomonas sp.
ATGACCTCGCGCAGCGCCCGCGGGGGCGGCTCGACGGGTGCTGCCTGGCTCACGTTGATGAGCGGCCGGTCGGGCGGGAAGGTGACGCCTTCGAGCCAGCGCCGCGCCTCCATCACCGGCGGCGCGAAGGTGTTGGCAGTCCGGGGCAGGGCAGTGCGCGGCCTGTCAGTCATCCAGCTTCACCAGTGCGTGCCGCTTCTTCCCGGCGGACAGCTTGATCGGACTTTCCAGTGCGGCGACGTCGATCATCAGTCCCGCATCGGTCAATGGCGCATCGTCGATCCGCGCGCCATTCTCGGCGATCAGCCGCTTGGCCTCCTTGCCGGACTTCGCGAGCCCGGACCGGACGATGAGCTGCACGATGGAAATGCCAGCCGCCACCTCGTCCGGCGAGAGCTTTAATGTGGGTAGGGCTGACGCCACGCCAACCTCGGTTCGAATCTCGGCGGGTACTGCTGTACCGAAAAGGCTTCGTGCCGTGGCTTCCGCTTCCTGCGCCGCCTCCGCGCCATGGCAGAGCGTCGTGGCTTCGCGGGCCAGCACGATCTTGGCCTCGTTGATCTCCGCGCCCGCCAGCGCGCCCAGCCTCTCGCACTCCTCCACCGGCAGTTCGGTGAAGATCTTCAGGAATCGTCCAACGTCCGCATCCGTGCAGTCGCGCCAGAACTGCCAGAAATCGTAAGGGCTCAGCATGTCCGCGTTCAGCCACACCGCCCCGCCCGCGCTCTTGCCCATCTTGCGGCCGTCCGACGTGGTCAGCAGCGGCGTGGTCAGCCCAAAGACCTCCCGCTCCAGCACCCGGCGCGTGAGGTCGACGCCGTTCACGATGTTGCCCCACTGGTCCGACCCGCCCATCTGCAACGTGCAGCCATAGCGGCGGTTCAGCTCCAGAAAATCGTAAGCCTGCAGGATCATGTAGTTGAATTCGAGGAAGGACAGGCTCTGCTCCCGGTCCAGCCGGGATTTCACGCTCTCGAAGCTCAGCATCCGGTTCACGCTGAAATGCCGCCCGATATCGCGCAGGAAATCGAGGTAGTTCAAGCCGTCGAGCCATTCGGCATTGTCGATCATCATCGCATCGGTCGGGCCGTCGCCATAGGTGAGGTAAGCCGAGAACACCGCGCGGATGCCCGCGATGTTGTCGGCGATCTGGTCCGGCCCCAGCAGCGGGCGCTCCTCGGCGCGGAACGACGGATCGCCGACCTTGGTCGTGCCGCCGCCCATCAGGGTGATCGGCTTGTTGCCGGTCTTTTGCAGCCAGCGCAGCATCATGATCTGGATCAGGCTGCCCACATGCAGCGACTTGGCGGTGGCGTCGAAGCCGATATAGCCCGGCTGCGCCCCCTTGAGCAGCGCCGCGTCGAGCCCCTGATAATCGGTGCAGTCGGCGAGAAAGCCACGCTCCGTCATGACGGTGATGAAATCCGATTTGGGATGATAGGTCATGGCTTGCCTCGGGGGATTGTTGCGGGGCAATCTATAGGGGTTTGGACAGGCAAGGAAAAGGCCATGAATGAGGCCATCGCAATGGCGGGCAGGATGCGCGCGCTCGGGGCGATGTCGGGCACGTCGCTTGACGGTGTGGATGCGGCTTTCCTCGATACCGACGGGTGCGATATCTTCGGCTTCGGCGACACCGGCTATCGCAGCTATTCGCAGGCCGAGCGACGCGTGATCGCGGCGGGTTTCGGGAAGTGGCACGGGGCAGATGTTGATGCGGCGCAGGCCGTGGTGCAGGCCGCGCATCTGGAATTGCTGGGGGGTATGAAGGGGGCGGAGATCATCGGGTTTCATGGCCAAACGCTGGCCCATGCGCCGCGCGCGCAGGGCACGTTGCAGGTCGGCGACGGGGCCGCGCTGGCGCGCGCTCTGGGCGTGCCGGTG
>NZ_JBGTFM010000490.1:0-3243 GCF_041747255.1 Blastomonas sp.
CCTTTCAAATTGCATGACCCCGCCGCGAAAAATTGCAAGGCCCTCCCCGCGCCGACCGCAGTAGCCGAAGGATCAGAACGTCACATCCAATTTCGCTGCACCAGCTTCGACGGCGGCCTGCAGGGTGTCATTGGCGACGTGACTGTACCGCATAGTCGATTTGTGATCGGCGTGACCCAGCACACGGCCCACGGCGAACAGATCGATCCCCGCGTCGAGCACAAAAAAAACTGCAGATTGTCGAAGGTCTTGGGTGCACATGTCATGCAGGAAGGCGTTACAATATCCGTTGAAAAAGGAAAGTCGCCAAAAGCGGAAATACAACGATAAGACATGTCCCCTGACTTAATTGCTTCCAAGGGTCTACAATGGCCGCGGTGCACCCGAGAGTTGGAGTTTGGCGATAAGTAGGCGCTCGTGCCGGAACCCCCAAGAGCCCCCCACAGGTGCCACCCCAAAACGCCCCAGCCCGGACCCACGCGCGTTCCCATCCGCAAAGGCCCTTCCGCTTTAAACTGCTGATGTGCTTTGTGAAAGCCATGGTGCCGCTTAGGTGACTCGAACACCTGACCCCATCATTACGAATGATGTGCTCTACCGGCTGAGCTAAAGCGGCTTGCCCATGCGGGGTCGGACATGCGGACCCTGGGTGCAGAAAGGACTGCGCGGTAACCTCTGGCGGTGCGGCTTATGCCCCATCGCCCATGAACAAGCGCGCCGTTACCAGCAGCCGCACGCAGATGCAAGCTGCGTTGCGCATGCCCAGCCGCACGCACAGCCTCACGCCACCCACACACCCAGCCAAACGCCCGGCCGCGCACCTCGCCACACGCAAATCCGCACGCCTTCCTGCGCACCCGCCCGCGCCATTCGGGCAGCACACAACGCTGGCCTCGCATCATGCCCCGGGAACGCGGTTTAACCGGGCGGGTTAACCCTAGTTTTACCATATTCAGGGAAAAGCTGTGATCTGTAGGCAAGATTTTTGAGGCCAGACAAGATGGACACGCTGCGCGGGTTTCGGGATAGCATGAGCGGGCATGATGATGCCTCGGGGCTCGCCGCGTCGGCTGTCGAGGCCGATGACGACGCGCTGATGGACCCGCAGCACAGCTTTGGCACCGATGAGCGGCGCATGCATGTGCGCGCCTATAACTATTGGGCCAAGCTGCTCGGCAACCGCACATTTCCGTCGATTGAAGACCTCGATCCTGAAAATATTGAAGATTTCGGCCCCAACAGCGTGCTGCTCGATTTCACGTCGGGCATCGAAAATCCGGCGATCCCGTTCATCGGCCAAGCGCTGCGCGACGAATGCGAACTCGACGATGCCGTCGCCTATCTCGATGAGGTACCCGGCCGCTCGCTGTTGTCGCGAATCACCGATCACTATCTGCAGATTCTCGGCAATCAGGCACCGGTCGGCTTCGAGGCCGAATATGTGAACCAACGCGGCAGCACGATCATGTATCGCGGCATCCTGCTGCCTTTTTCCTCTGACGATGACACCATCGATTTCGTCTATGGCGTGATCAACTGGAAAGAACTGGCCGACCAGGCGACCACCGATGCGCTGATCCTGCAGATCGATCAGGTGGTCAAGCAAACCCCGCGCAAATCATCGCTTCCGGTTTGGGAGGAAGGCCCCGAGGACAGCTATTGCGCAGATGATTTCAACCTGTCGGGTCTGAATGATCCGATGCCGGTTGGCGACTATACACTCTATGCCGATGATGCGGATGGTCTGGGCGACATCGGCTTTGGCGGTGCGCCTGTGACTGCGGACCCGGTCGAGCCGGCGCTTGCCGAGACCGCCGCGCCTGCCGAAGACGCCGCGCTTGCTGATCTGCTGGCGTTTGCGCGCGGACAGGTGTCGCAGGTGCTGGCCAGCGAGGACCGCAGCCGCACCGCGCTTTATGCCGCGATCAGCCGCGCGCATGACTTTGCCCTCGCCGCGCGCGCGCGGCCCGATGACTATGCCGAACTGCTGAAGCAAAGCGGTATTGCGGTGCAGGCGCGCGCGCCGATGACGCCACTGGTCAAGCTGGTCTTTGGCAGCGAATACGACAAGACCCGGCTGACCGAATATGCCTGTGTGCTGGGCTATGCGATGCGCAAGGATGTGCCCTTCGGCGGTCTGGCGCAGGTGCTCGCCGGTCTGCCGGGCGGTTTGAAGGCCATTGTGCAGGAAGAGCGCGCGCTGCGCCGCAAGAAATCACAGGACAGCGCTACCGCAGACAAGGCCGAGGCGGTCCGGCGGAAGCTACGCACAGCACCGGTTCAGGAGTTCGCATCACTTGATACCGGCGCTGCCGAGTTTGTTGTGCTGGTGGCGCGCCGTGATGCGCAGGGCGCGCTTGGCATCATCGGGGTTGTCGATGACAGCGACGCGGCGACTGACAAGATCCTGCGCAAACTGGCGCGCTGACACGCGTCCTGCCGTCAACGACCCAACGCGTATCCCGCGTAACAATCCAATCGTCTGCTGACAGAAAATTACAGATGATGCCGGTCAGGGCTCAGGTGACCGCTTGAGGATTGCCCGCGAATGGCGCATAAGCCGCCGGCGGGGCATGCCTGCCCTAAAGGAAGGCGGCAGCATAGCCGCCGTCGTCATGAGGACTCTATGGCCGACACCCAGAATGCAGCTCTCACCACGGGAGCGGCTTCCGATGCGCCCGCCCCGGCACAGATCCTTGCTGCAGACGTGCACGCAACCTTGCGCCGGGCGCTGATCGGCGCATTTCAAAAAGGCGCCTTGCCCGGCGAGAACGAGGGTTTTGACGATGCGGCATGCGAGGCGGCGGCGGAATTCACGCTGATCGCGCTGGCCCGGCGGCAGAGCGCGGATGCGACATTGCTGATTGAAACGGTAGCCGGTCAGGCATCACAGCGCCACATGCGGCTGGCGATCATCAACGACGACATGCCATTTCTGGTCGATTCGATCGCCGCAACCATTTCCGGCTTCGGGCTGGCCATCGACCGGGTGATCCATCCGGTCCTTGCGCTGCGCCGCGACAATGACGGTGTGCTGTCCGAAATCTTTGCCGATGATGCGCCGGGCGAGCGCCGCGAGTCGGTGATCTATCTTGAGATCGAACGCGCCGATGCCAAGCTGCGCAAACAGCTTGAAGCCGGGCTGGTTGCCGCATTGGCCGATGTGCGCGCGGCGGTGACCGATTGGCCCGCGCTGCAGGCCGCGATGCTCGCCGACGCAGCGACGCTGGCGGATGGCGAGGC
>NZ_JBGTFM010000491.1:0-7807 GCF_041747255.1 Blastomonas sp.
GCACCCAGCGTCTTGTCACCGCGACGGGCAATCTGGTCACCGATCAACGCGCCAACACCAGCGCCGACCAGCAAACCGGTCGTGCCGTTGCTGCGCGTGCAGCGATAGCGACCGTCGTCGCCGCGCCAGTAACGGCCCTGATAACCGCGCCCGTCGCGACGATCACCGCGACGCCGGTCGAACGCGACAGTGTCTACAGAATGGAAATGGGTAGTCACCGGCAGGGCAACCGGGTTGGCAGGGGCCGGGTTCAACAGAGCGGCCGCACTGGCAAGGGCAAGATTCAACATGAGTCTATCTCCAGGTTGTGCTCCGGGAGGAATGTCCCGGCTCGATCCAACAACATTCATGTCTAAGTGCGGTTTCATGAACAGAATACAACATCGGCGAAAATTCGAAATTTGTTGATGAGCCGTGCCTTTGGCGCGATGAAATGTTGATTGGACTTGCAACGAAGCACCGTCTTATCCATATAAGACACATGCTGAACATCGTCTCGATCCTCATTGGACTTGTCGCCCTGCTCCTCGCCATTCCGGCGTTCATCCCCTTTCTTGGCATTGCCAACTGGCTGATCCTGCCGATTGCACTGGTCGGCGTGGTCATCGGCATGCTGTCAAGCAGCAACACCGGGCGCAACCTGTGCCTTGTGGTGCTGGTGATCTGCATTATCCGGCTATCGTTGGGCGGCGGCATCATCTAATCCGCCGCCGATGAGCGGCGATGAAGCACGACTGAAAGGCTTGCCCGAAGCGGTTGGGGCCTATGTCCTCTGGGGCTTCATGCCACTGTTCTTCAAACAGCTCGCGGGCATTTCGCCGGTCGAGATCGTCGCGCATCGTGTGATTTGGGCGGTGCTGCTGATCATCGTCATACTGGCAGTGCGCCGACGCTTGGGCGAATATCGCGCCGCGCTGATCGACACGCGCACCCGCAATTACATGCTGATCAGCACCAGCCTGATCGCAGCCAACTGGCTGATCTATATTTGGGCGATCGTCAACGACCAGATTCTGGCGGGCAGTCTGGGCTATTACATCAACCCGCTGCTCAACGTGGCGCTGGGGGTGTTGTTCTTCAGCGAGCGCATGAACCGCACCCAGATCGTCGCCATCATCCTTGCCGCCTGCGGGGTGCTGGTGCTGGCGAGCGAATCTATGTCATCGATCTGGATCAGCCTGTCGCTGGCGGGTACATTCGGCCTCTACGGCATGGTGCGCAAGATGGCGCCGGTGGGCTCGCTGCCCGGCCTCGCTTGCGAGACCACGTTGCTGCTGCCATTGGCGTTGGGCTATGTCTGGTGGGCGGGCGTATATGACCCCGCGCCGGGCTGGGGCTTTTCCACCTATACCGACGTGTTCCTGGTGATGGGCGGCGCGGCGACCACGCTGCCGTTGCTGCTGTTCGCCAGCGCGGCGCGCAAGATGCCGCTGTCGACGCTCGGGTTTATCCAGTTCATCGGCCCGACGATCCAGTTTGCGCTCGGCGTGTTCGTCTATAACGAACCCTTTACGCGCGCGCATGCCATCTGCTTCGCGCTGATCTGGATCGCGGTGGCGATCTTCAGTGTGGACAGCGTGCGCCGCTCAAGGGCCGCACGGGTGGTGCCTGCAGTTTAAACCTCCCCCGTAAGGGGAGGTTCTATCGTCAGCCTGCCGAAACCAGACCCTTTTCCTGCATCAACGTCGTCAGCTCGCCCGCCTCGAACATCTCCATCATGATGTCTGAGCCGCCGATAAACTCACCCTTTACGTAAAGCTGGGGAATGGTCGGCCAGTCGGAAAATTCCTTGATGCCCTGGCGGACTTCCATGTCCTGCAGCACGTCGACGCTTTCATAATCGACGCCGAGGTGGTCAAGAATGGCAATCGCCTTGCTGGAAAAGCCGCACTGCGGAAACAGCGGCGTGCCTTTCATGAACAGCAACACGTTGTTGGACGATACCAGGTTGGCGATACGCGCTTGTGCGGTCTCGGTCATGATGTGAACTCCCTTATGCAGATCAATCTAACGTGGGCACCGCTGTCGTCAGTTGCAAGGCGTGCAGTTCACCGCCCATGCGTCCACCGAGCGCGGCATAGACCGCGCGCTGGCGGGCGACCCGGGTCATCGGCCGAAAGCTTTCTGCCACGACATGCGCGGCGTAATGATCGCCATCTCCGGCAAGATCGGTGATCGTCACCGTTGCATCGGGAATCCCCGACTTGATCAGCGCCTCGATATCGGCAGCGGCCATCGGCATGGCTCAGTTTGCCTCTTCGATATACTGGCGGCGCGCTTCGGCCATCTGCGCGTCGAGGGCGCTGCGCACGCCAAGCTCGTCGATGTCGATGCCCGCCGAGACCAGATCACCCAGCAGCTTGCGGATCACATCCTCATCGCCCGCCTCTTCAAAATCGGCCTGGACGACCGATTTGGCATAAGCATCGGTCTCTTCCGGCGTCAGCTTCATCAGCCCCGCTGCCCAGGTGCCGACCAGCCGGTTGCGGCGCGCAGTGATGCGGAACTGCAGCTCCTCGTCTCTCGCAAACTTGTTTTCAAACGCGCGTTCGCGGTCACTGAAACTGGTCATAAAGGCCTCGTGTGTTGCTCATGCAGATTACCCTTCGCATACGCACGCCAAACGTCAGCGGCAAGCCGCAAACGGCGTAAGAGCGGGCGTTAAATCGTCACGACCAGCTTGCCGATGGCCTGCCGGTTGGCGAGCTTGGCAATCGCCTCGGGTGCGCGGTCAAAGCTGTAGGTTTCCGATACGCGAGGGGAGATCTTGCCCGCTGCCCACAGATCGAACAATTCCGCGATGTTGGCGGCGTTGCGCTGGGGTTCGCGCGCGGCGAAAGCGCCCCAGAACACGCCACACACATCGCAGCTTTTGAGCAGCGTGAGGTTAAGCGGCAACCTGGCAATTCCGGCGGGGAAGCCGACGACCAGAAACCGCCCTTCCCATGCGATGGACCGCACTGCAGGCTCGCTGTAATCGCCGCCAACCGCATCATAGATGACATGCGCGCCGTCTGGCCCGACAGCCTGCTTGAACGCATTGGCCAAAGCCTTCGACTGGTCCTTGTCGAACGGTTGGTGCGGATAAACGACGACATCGTCCGCGCCCGATTCGCGCGCGGCCGCAGCTTTTTCCTCGCTTGAGACCGCAGCGATCACCCGGGCGCCATAGGCCTTGCCCAGCTCGACCGCCGCCAGCCCGACACCGCCCGCAGCGCCCAGCACCAGCAACGTGTCACCGGCCTTGATATGCCCGCGATCCTTGAGCGCGTGGATCGACGTGCCATAGGTCATCAGCAGCGATGCGCCCTGTTCAAAGCTGAACTGGTCGGGCAGCCGGTATGCGCCTGCTGCCTGCACCACTTTCTTTTCGACGAGCCCGCCATAGCCGGTGCCCGCAATCACCCGGTCGCCGACAGACCAGCCGGCGACCCCCTCACCCACCGCCTCGATCACGCCCGCAATTTCGCTGCCCGGCGCGAACGGGCGCGCGGGCTTCAGCTGGTACATGTCCTTGATGATCAGCGCGTCGGGGAAATTGATCGAACAGGCCTTGACCGCAACCAACAGCTCACCGGGTCCAGCGACAGGCGCATCGACCTCGGTCATCTCAAGCGTTTCAGGGCCACCGACAGCGGTCGACAAAAGGGCTTTCATATGCGGGTCTCTCCAAGTTTTACTGCTGTTTTCCGGCGGAATCCGGAATCCAGGGCGAATACAGTGCACTCTGACTCATGGACTCCGGCCTCCGCCGGAGAACAGGATTATGCTACCGTTGGCACCAACCACGGCCGCTCAGCGCTCACCTTCGCCTCATAGGCTGAAATCGCATCCGCCCTGGCGAGCGTCAGGCCGATTTCGTCGAGCCCCTGCATCAGGCAAGCTTTGCGGAACGGATCGATAGCAAAGGTGAAGCGGCCCTGAAACGGCGTCGTCACCGTCTGGGTGTCCAGATCAATGTGGATGGGATCGTGCAGCGCCACCCCCATCAGCCGGTCAATCGCCCCCTGCGGCAGTTCGACCGTCAGAATGCCGTTCTTGAATGCATTGCTCGCGAAAATATCCGAGAAACTGGGCGCGATCACAGCCGTGATGCCGAGATCATTGAGCGCCCAGGCGGCGTGTTCACGGCTCGATCCGCAGCCAAAATTGTCGCCTGCGATCAGGATTGGCGCGCCTGCATACTCGGGATCATCAAAGACATTGCCCGGCTCTGCCCGCACTGTCTCGAACGCGCCTGCGCCAAGCCCTTCGCGGCTGATGGTTTTCAGCCAGCGCGCCGGTATGATGATGTCGGTATCGACATTCTTGGCACCGAACGGGATCGCGCGGCCGGAGACTCGCTCAATCGGTGTCAAGCGGTCCCTCCGTCGCCTCGGCGCCGGGTTCTTCGGCTGGTTTGGCCGGGGCCTCTTTGGGCTTGCCGCCAAACTGCTTGCCGACATACAGCAAAGCCGCCGCGAGCGCTGCAGAGCCAACCGCCGCCCCTGCCATCGCGCTGTTCGACCAGCCGTCTTTCTTGTCCTTGGTCACGTCTTTTTACTCCGCCGCTTGGGGAAATGCTGGCAGCTTGGCCACATCCGCCGGTTCGTGCTGAATGATCACTGTCGCCTCAAGATTGTCGGCCAGTTTTTTGAACCGGTCAAGCGATGCGAGCGTTTCGGCACGATTGACGTTGAAGGTCGGCACGCCGTTGCTGGCGTAATTTTCCGCAAAATGCGCCAGATCCCCGGTCAGCAGCACCGGTCCTGTGTCCTTCAGCCGGACCAGCAGCCCGCTGTGCCCCGGCGTATGCCCGGGCAGGCGCAGGATCACGACGCTGCCATCGCCGAACACATCCTTGTCGGTGGCCGAGGCCTCGACCTTGCCGCCACCCGAGATCCAGTGCGCGAAAGGTTTCGGATCAGCACGATAGGCCTCGGGGGTCTTGGTCAGCACCGTCCAGTCGCCCTGCCCGACCAGCAACTTCGCATCAAGAAAGTCGGTCAGCTGGCCGGTGTGGTCGAAATGATAATGGCTGACGCCGACATAGCCAATCTTCGCCGGATCGACGCCCAGGGTGGCAAGCTGTTCCTTGATCGTCGCGGTCACCGTCGCGTCCATCGCCAGCTTGGGATCGAGTGGCTTGCCCTTGATCGCGGCGGGCAGCCCGGTGTCCCACAGCAGATACGTCTCGCCATGCTGGATCAGGTAGCAACTGCTCGCCAGCCGCTTCGACTGGCCGGTATAGGCCTGGGTATCGGAAAAGGCGTTGAGATCGTTTGCCGCCACCGTGCCGCAATCGAGCCGCCACAGCTTGACCTGCGGCGTCTGCGATACCGCAGGTGAGCAGGCGGCAAGGGCCAGTGCGCCGGCAAAGAATGTTTTCGCAATGTCCACCATCATCACTCCTCAATGACCGGCACATTGGCCGATCGCGCCGCCGCCGCCAGTTTCTTGTCGAATGTCGCCAATGGCAAGCTGTTGCTCATCGCACAATGCAGATAGGCCGTATCGTAAATCGTCAGACCATGTTTGCGGGCCAGCGGCAGCAACAGCTCGAACTGTCCAAACGGCGCCAATTGATCGATTGCATAGTCGAGCAGGCCAAGGATGTGCAAAAATGCCGGGACATCGGCTGGATCACAACGCCCTGTACGCTCACCCTGCCTTATTCCGTTGGCAACTTCGGCAAACCAGTGCGGCGGCACCACGATTCGATGATCGTCGGTCATCGCGTGGATCGCCATCGACAGCGGTGACTCTTCGTCCTTGAAGAACCAGGCCAACGCCACCGACGCGTCCAATACGAATTGCGTCACCTCAGCGGCGACCTTCGTTGATCAGGTCCTTGATCGTCATGGTGGGTCCAAGCGTCGGCCCATGGAGCCTGCGCCGTTCGATGAAATCCTCACGCGCCTTGCGCCGTGCATCGATTTTCTGCTGCTCGCTTTCATCGGGGTGGCCAAGCCGTGCCACCGGCTTGCTATGGCGCGTGATGACGATGGTTTCGCCCGCGACGACCCTGTCGAGCAAGGCGGAAAACTGTGCCTTGGCTTCAGCCGCCGAATACACCGTTGTACGCACGTCCATCGATCAAACCTTTCTTGGTTTGACCAGAATACACCAACGTTTTGGTCAAATCAACGTCCGCACATCGCTCAGCCGCCCGGTCACCGCAGCTGCTGCCGCCATTGCGGGCGAGACCAGATGGGTGCGCGCGCCTGGCCCCTGCCGCCCGACGAAATTGCGGTTTGAGGTCGATGCGCAGCGTTCACCGCTCGGCACCTTGTCCGGGTTCATGCCAAGGCATGCCGAACAGCCCGGCTCGCGCCATTCGAACCCGGCGTCGATGAAAACCCGGTCCAGCCCCTCGGCCTCGGCCTGACGCTTGACCAGTCCCGAGCCCGGCACGACCAGCGCGGACTTGATTCCCGGTGCATTGCGCCGCCCCTTCAGCACCGCGGCGGCGGCGCGCAAATCCTCGATGCGGCTGTTGGTGCAGCTGCCAATGAAGATATGCTCGACCGCTACTTCGCTGAGCGGCGTGCCTGCGATCAGCCCCATATAATCGAGTGATTTCTGCGCCGCCGCGCGCTTTGAAGCATCGGCAAAGCTCGCCGGATCGGGCACATGGCCGGTGATCGCCACGACATCTTCGGGGCTGGTGCCCCAGGTCACCGATGGAGCGATGTCGGCGGCGTTGATGGCGACGGTCTTGTCGAACCGCGCGCCGTCGTCGGTCTTGAGCGTGCGCCAATAGCCCACTGCTACGTCCCAGTCCGCACCCGTGGGGGCCATTGGACGGCCGTACAAATACGCAAAGGTCTTGTCATCGGGCGCGATCAGCCCGGCACGCGCGCCCGCCTCGATCGACATGTTGGCGACCGTCAGCCGCCCCTCGACCGACATCTGCTCGAACACAGCCCCACGATATTCCACCACATGGCCGGTGCCACCCGCTGCGCCAATTTGACCGATGATGTGCAGAATCAGGTCCTTGGAGCTGACCCCCGGTGGCAGATCGCCCTCAACGCGAATCTCCATCGATTTCGAGCGTTTGAGCTGCAGCGTCTGCGTCGCCAGCACATGCTCGACCTCCGACGTGCCGATACCGAAGGCCAGCGCGCCGAGCGCCCCGTGCGCTGCGGTGTGACTGTCGCCGCAGACCATCGTGCAGCCGGGCAGCGTAAAGCCTTGCTCTGGCCCGATGACGTGGACAATCCCCTGCCGCACATCGGTCGCATCGATATAGGGAATGCCGAACGCGGGCGCATTTGCCTCCAGCGCCTCAAGCTGGGCGCGGCTCTGCGGGTCAGCGATGGGAATGCGCGCACCGTGCGCATCCACCCGGGCGGTGGTCGGCAGGTTGTGATCGGGCACCGCAAGCGTCAGATCAGGCCGGCGCACCGTTCGACCCGCCATGCGCAGCCCCTCGAACGCCTGCGGGCTGGTCACCTCGTGGACGATATGACGGTCGATGTACAGCAGGCACGTGCCGTCCGGCTGTTCGTCGACCAGATGGTCGGCCCAGATCTTGTCGTAGAATGTGCGCGGTTTCATCGCGGAGAACCTTCAGAAAGGAGGGTGGAATGGATCGGCGGCCAGGACCGCCATGCGGCAGTTAGGCTGCGGCGATCAAAGCCCTGGCCAGCACCGAGACGGTCAGCCGACCGAAAAACCGGCCAGGCAGGCGCGCGTGGTCGCCCAGAACGATCCTTTGGGCATGGACTGCTTGAGACATGGCCTAGATATAGCCCAGCCGGAGCGCTTGAGACAATAAACCCGGCCTGTGGGCGTACAGGCCGGCCGCTTATTCGGCTGCTCG
>NZ_JBGTFM010000492.1:0-2219 GCF_041747255.1 Blastomonas sp.
CAAGCTGCGCAGTCGCCTCGCTGCTCGCCGCGTCCTGATAGGCCAGCGCATAGGCGATCTCGAGCGTCGCCAGCACCGCCCCCAGCCGTTCGTGCCAGTGTTGCGGCGGTGGGGTTTCGAAGGGGACTTGCGCCGCCGCGATCTTGGCCTTGGCACGGCTCAGCCGCTGATACATCGCTGGCTCCGCCATCAGAAACGCCGCCGCGATGCGTTCGGTTGGCACACCGCATACGACGCGCAAGGTGAGCGCGGCGCACGTATCTGGCGCAATGGCCGGGTGGCAGCAGATGAAGATCAGCCGCAGCCGTTCATCGGCAATGGCTTCGTCCTCGACCGCCGGTTCAGCCGGGTCGTCACTATCCAGTTCAGCCACAATCGCGGCATGGCGCGCACTGCGCCGCAATTGATCGATTATCCGCCGCCTCGCCACCACCAGCAGCCAGCCGGGCAGGTTGACCGGCGCAGGACTGTCCACAAACCGGGCGAGGGCAATCTCGCTGGCATCGGCAAAGCCATCTTCTGCCAGATCAAGATTACGAAACTGGGCCGCGAGCGCGGCGACAACACCGGGACGGGCAGCAGCAATGGCGTCTCCAATCCCGGCATTGCGCAGCATAGCCTTAGCCCATCGCCATCACCGGGCGGACCTCGATCGATCCCTTGCCCGGCACCGGGATCTGCCTGGCCCATGCCAACGCCTGATCCAGATCATCGACGGTGATCAGATAATAGCCGCCAAGCTCCTCATGGCTTTCGGCGAACGGCCCATCGTGCAGCACATGCGCGCCATCGTTCCAGCGAATGGTCGTGGCGGTGGCGGCAGGCTGCAACCGTTCGCCGGTGAACGGCACTCCGGCGGCAACGAGCGCCTGCCCGAGCGCCATGTGCCTGGCCAGCACGTCACCCAAGATTGCCTCGCCATCGGGGCGAGCATAGATGCTGTCGTCCTCGTAGATCATCAGCAGATATTGCATCGTCTTGTCTCCTTTGCCCGAGCGCGCCGGTTTGGCAGCGCTCTGCCCCAATGACGAACGGGCGCGGGGAGATTCGACAGCGCCATCAAACTACAGCCCGAAAAATCGCGTTTTCCGGTTGCCCTCACGCCCCCGCCACAATCTGTGCCCATTGCGCCTCGTCGATCACCTGCACGCCAAGCTCTGCCGCCTTCTTGAGCTTCGACCCCGCGCCCGGCCCGGCGACCACCAGGTCGGTCTTGGCCGAGACCGAGCCCGCCGCCTTTGCCCCCAGCTTTTCCGCCTGCGCCTTGGCCTCATCGCGGCTCATCGTTTCCAGCTTGCCGGTGAACACGATGGTCTTGCCGCTCCATTCGGTGGCACGCGCGGTGGAGATGAATGCGGCGGGGCGGACTTCGGCGATCAAGTCTTCGAACACCTGCACGTTGTGCGGTTCGTGGAAAAAATCGCCCAGAGCCTCGGCCACCGCCGGGCCAATGCCATCGATGGTGATGACGTCGGTCAGTGCCTCTGTATCGCCCGCTGCCAGTCTTTTGCCGATCGTGCCGACGCCCTTTGCGCTGCCAAAGGCTTTCACCAGATCCTTGGCGGTCACCGCGCCGACATGGCGGATGCCGAGCGCAAACAGGAAGCGGCCCGGGTCCGCGCCGCGCCGCGCCTCGATGCTGGCGAGCAGATTGTCGACCGATTTTTCCTGCCAGCCCTCGCGCGCGAGGATCCCAGTGCGGTGCGCCTTGAGGCGGAAGATATCGCCCGGCTGCTCGATTAGCCCGGCATCGAGAAACTCGGCGATGGTACGTTCACCAAATCCATCGATATCCAGCGCGGCGCGGGACACGAAATGCCGCAGCCGTTCGAGCTTCTGCGCGGCGCAGACCAAGCCGCCGGTGCAGCGCACGTCAACCTCGCCTTCTTCTGCCACCGCCTCGCTGCCGCACACCGGGCAATGATCGGGGAAGGCATACGCCGGCAGATCGTGATCACGCGTCAGATTCTCGACCACCTGCGGGATGACATCGCCCGCGCGCTGCACCACCACCCGGTCACCGGGGCGCACGCCAAGTCGCGCGATCTCATCGCGGTTGTGCAGCGTGACGTTGGAGACGACGACGCCGCCCACGGTCACCGGGGAGAGCCGCCCCACCGGGGTCAGCTTGCCGGTGCGCCCGACCTGAATATCGCTCGCCTGCAGCGTCGTCTCGGCGCGATCGGCGTGGAATTTGTGCGCCAGCGCCCAGCGCGGCG
>NZ_JBGTFM010000493.1:0-2909 GCF_041747255.1 Blastomonas sp.
ATTTCGCTGGCTCTCAAGATACGCGGCCACGCGCGTCTGCCCCCAGGTGGGCCAGTTGTGCGATGCGATCTGCACCTCGGTCTTGTCACCCCATTTGACCAGCGCCGCATCGATGATCTTTGACCAGCGCAACGCATCGCGCACCTGCGCACCGCGCAGGGTGAGGATATTGTGCATCGTCTTCACCGCAACCTCGGTGGTGTGCAGCACTTTCAGGTCAGGCAGGTAAAACAGGAATTCGGCCGGGGCTTCGGTGCCCGCAGCGTCTATAAAGTCGAACCGCACCCCGTCGATGGTCTTGAGGCCGCCCTCGGGCCCGATCAGCATGTTGGGGGCAAGATAGCCGGTGGTGCCGATTGACAGGCCGGTGCCCAGCCCATTGTCGACCCGGCCTTGCACACCGGGGGCAAGATCGGTGCCGAACATATAGCTCGACCGGCGGGTCATAGCATTTCCCGCCAGCACGTTCTCGCTCACTGCCTCTTCGGCAAAGCCATGCGGGGCGACAATCGCCACCTTGCGCCGGGCGAAATCATCGGCGCTGATGATGCCGCCAACGCCGCCGAAATGGTCGGCATGGCTATGGCTGAACACCACGGCAGAGATCGGGCGTTTGCCAATTGTGCCCTCGGCCAGCGCCAGCGCGGCAGCGGCGGCTTCCTCGGTGAGCAGTGGATCGATGATGATCCAGCCGGTCTTGCCACGGATGATCGTCATTACAGCCAGATCATAACCGCGCACCTGCCACAGCTGGCCCGGCACGATTTCGAACAAGCCGTGGATGCGGTTGAGCCGCGCCTGTCGCCACAGTGCCGGGTGAACGCTGGCGGGTGCAGTTTCGGCGTCGAGAAACGCGAACGCACCGGCATCCCACACCGTGCGGCCATCGGCGGTGCGGATCAGCCCGCCGGGAATCTCGGCGATCTTGCCGCGCGTGGCATCGGCCATGTCGCTGCCATCATCTGCGGGCAGTTTCGCCAGCACCGCTGCGCGCTCCGCCTCGGTGAGCTGTGCCTGCGCTGCTGTTGTGGTGCCAAGCGTCAACGCCACCGCTGCGCCGATCAGTCGCCGTTTCATGCCTATCCTCCCCCGTCACTTCTTTTGGCAGGTGTTCTGCCACAACAGCGGATGATTGTCAGCGGGAACATGCGCCCGCTCATATGACGCGATCCCCCCAATCGGGGTATGGGTCGGCGCGATCGGCGCTATCGTCGCTGCTGTAGCCATTACAGCTTTCGTTCTGCTGCTGCCATACATCAGCAAACCGCGACCCTGCTGGCGGGGGGCAACAGAATGAAAAGGCGATCCCGGCAGGTCAAAAGCCTGTCGGGATCGTCGCAATCACGCACGGGGACATCGATCATGGACACTGACCGCCGCAGCCTGCTCATCGCATCGGCCAGCGCCGCTGCTTTGGTCGCTTTTGCGCCTGCACCGTTGGCAGCTCTGGCGAAAAAGGCCAAGTCACCGATTGCTGCCAAGAACCCGGTCGCGCTGACCGGCATCCGCCAGGCGGTAATCGGATCGTTCAGCGTCGGCTTCTTGACCGAGAGGACCGACCGGGCGAAGGCGGGAGCCGGCATCATGGGATCGGGCTTTGGTGGCAGATCGACCGCCAAGAGCTATCTTGAAGGCGTTGCTGACGCGGATTTCATCGCTGCCACCGATACGGCCTATGCAGTGTTCCTTGAGCGGCTGACGACAATGGGCATCACGGTTGGCGACCGGCAGGGTCTGCTCGATGCGTTCGGCACCAAGGTCAAGCCCTTCGAAAACGGTGAGGAGCGCAAGCTGGTCACCGGTCGCGATGACCGGGCGCAGGCGCGGCTGTTCAGCCCGGCAACGCTGGGCGGGCCGATCCTGTTTCAGGAATGGCTGGGCATCCTGCCGCCCGGCGGGTTCAACTTCAATTCCAGCGTGGTCAATGCCAGCATGGCAGCCAAGCAATACGCCAAGGCATCGGGTACCTCGGTGGTCAATGCGTTGCTGCTGGTCGATTTTGCCGATGCCGACAGCTATGGCGGCGCGTTTCGCAACACCTCGTCGGTCAAGATAAAGTCGAGCCTCGCTGCATTCCCCGATGTGACTCAGCTGACCGTGTTTGCGCCGGGCGGCAAGGTCGGGTCGGTGGTGCTGAAGGAACCGGTGGCGATGGGGGGCGACTACGGCACCTTCGCCGATTCGACCGGAGGCACCGCCAAGACAGTGGAAACGGTGGCCAATGTCATCGGTTTTCTGGGCGGCGTCGGCACCAACAAGTCGCGCAAATACACGATGACGGCTGATCCGGCCCGCTGGCGTGAGGGTGTAGAAGGCGTGTCGCGCGAAACCTTCGCGCAATTGACCGGAGCGATGAGCAGTTAGAGCGGGATGACATAAGATTGACCCTCCGTGACAACCGCCCCTCGACTGCCTTGCAGGTGCTCAAGATAAACTGAGCGGCGAGCCCCTTTTGGCCGATTGCTGCGTCAATCGCCGGACACTATGCGTCAAGCATAACTCCCTCCTCTTTTGTTGCACTCGGCCAAAATCGGCTCAGTCACGACGGCTCAATCTTATGTCATCCGCTCCAAGCGCCACGATTGTTTCCAGGCTGCTCGCCCGGCGCAAGCCAGGGCGCAGGCGTTAGTTCGCGCAACATCACCCTGGATTCCGGCGTTCGCCCGAAAACAGCGATCCGGTCACCCCAGGGTCACAAAGCTGTCGATCACCCGCTTGCGGCCTGCGCTTTCGAAGTCGATCTCCAGCTTGTTGCCTTCTTTCTCCGCCACCAGTCCGTAGCCGAATTTCTGGTGGAAGACGCGGGTGCCGACCGACACATCGCTGCGCCCGGCATTGCCCAGGCTGATCGCGCTGGATCGCGCCTCTGCCACCCGCTGCGGCGCGGGGTTGAAGCCGCCGGGGGTTTG
>NZ_JBGTFM010000494.1:0-2631 GCF_041747255.1 Blastomonas sp.
GCCGACGCGGCCCTGCGGCAGTTCGGCTCGAGGCCGCCAATAGCTGACCGAGTTAACTTTGCCCAAGAGTATTCAGAGGTCACGAAGAGACGTGCGCAAGAATGCGCTCCAGTGCCGCGATGTTGTTATCGCCTTCGGCAGCCTCAAGCCCATCCTGCAGGACCACAAGGATGTCGTTGGGCCCTACCACTTCATCTGCCAATTCGGATAAAGGCGCTCACGCTTTTCCAGGCTCTGGTCCAGCGAGGCCATATCGTAATGGCGCGGATCGCTATGATGGCTCGCGACCGGGTCCTTAACATGAGCAGGCGGACCTTCGATCCATTGGAAGAAGACCCCGCTGCCGAAAACGAGCACCTCCGTGATGTCGCGGTCGACATTGCGGCGTTGATACCACCAGACCATGCGGTCAACCTCGGCGTCGTCGCCGCCTCGTCGGCACGGCTGCAGTATACGAAAGTCTCCAGCGTTGGGCAGGCTTAGTCAGAGCCACCGTGAACCTGGAAAACAGACTTTGCCAGATACAGCCCAACAACCGACACTTGCTCCATGGTGACTCTCCTCTCGGACTCATCCGCAGAAATTACCACGCAGAGTGGAGAGCCGTCCGCGACATCAGAAGCGGACGGTCCGCTTCGGATCAATTCTTGTAAATGCTCGTTGAGGTGCCAAACACTAGCAGGGACAGCAAGCAATGTCATCGCAGACCAAACGGTCCTTTAAGGGTGCAGCACAAAGCCTGCTGATTGTCGTATTCGCGAGCGCGCTAGGACTTGGCTTTGCCAACCTTGCTGGGGTGAACAGCATCGAAATAGGCGCATATTCGGCCGTTTTCGTGTGCGCAGTGGTCGCTTTCGCCGTGAATTGGTTGGCTTTTATCCCGTCTGCCTTGGCGCAGAAAGACACCTATTACGACACTGTCGGCGCGCTGACATATCTGTCCGTGATCGGGCTCGCCGCGTCTTATGCCTGGCCGCTTGATACTAGAGCGATGGTTGTTGCAGCGATGGTCGGCATATGGGCTATCCGGCTTGGAAGCTTCCTTTTCAGCCGCATTCATGCATCCGGCGGTGCCGATCAGCGATTTGAAAAGATCAAGATCAATCCGCCACGGTTTTTGGTCGCCTGGACGCTGCAAGCCGTATGGGTGGTCTTCACAGCATCGGCAGCGCTGGCGATCATCACGTCGCAGCAAACCGCGCCTTTGGATGGCCCCTTCTGGGCAGGCGCTGCGATCTGGGTGATCGGCTTTGCTTTCGAAGTGGTTGCAGACAGCCAGAAGCGGAAGTTCAAGAAGGATCCTGCGAACAAGGGCAAGTTCATTGACACCGGGCTTTGGGCTTGGTCGCAACACCCGAACTATTTTGGCGAGTTTACGCTATGGTTCGGTATCTTGGTGATGGCGATCCCGCTACTCACGGGGTGGTCATGGTTGACGGTCATATCGCCGATATTCGTCTTCCTGCTGTTGACCCGTGTGAGCGGCGTCAATCTGCTCGATGGCATTGCGAAAGAGCGCTGGGGCGATGACCCCGCCTATCAAGCTTATAGAAAAAATACGCCGGTGCTGTTTCCGAGTCCGCCGAAAGGCTGAATGCGGGCTCTCAGCTAGGTTGCATGCTTGTCACTTGACGATCCAGCCTTCATGAAAGACCTTAGGCCCTGCAGCCTTCAGAAAGCGATTGCTGCGCACAATGCCGCCGTCCCAAACGCGATTAGGGTTGTGGCATTAAAGGTGGTGGATGGGGATCGTCTGCTGGGTTCTACTGGTCGTGCATTGCTTCGCTCAGACCTACCGCTGATCCCAGGCCCAAGTGGAGGGGACGTGAGGATGTTGCAGAATACGAGTGCTAGTTCAGGCAGCGGCGGCTGGATTAGCTGTCTCACCTACAAAAGCATTGCTACCGCTTCGCCAAGCGCAACTGACCTGCGGGCGTTGGTGGGCAAGGCCAGGGCCCGTAACCGCAAATTGAGCGTCACGGGTATGCTGCTTTATGAGAATGGCTCTTTCCTTCAGACGCTTGAGGGACCACCGGAAAAACTCAATGTGTTGTGGTCTTCGATAACGCAGGATCCGCGTCACGACCATATCGAGTTGCTCAGCGAACATATGGTTCCGGCCCGGGTTTTCCCGGATTGGGACCTGATGCTGCATAGCCGAATCAATGAAACGCCAGCACCCTCTATTGCACAACGGACGGCTCCACCGGCCGTGGCGTCACACATAAGCAGTCTTGTCGGGTTCGCGCTTAACGGCGACGATGTTCGCATCAACGCATTCATCGCTTCGCTCGAGGATGAGGGTTGGACCGGTGATGCGATCGTCACGCTTCTGATCGAGCCAAGTGCGCGTGCGCTTGGGGATGCATGGTTGGCCGATACCTGCAGCGAGCTCGATCTCACTATCGGCCTCAGTATGCTGCAGCTGGCTGGCCATGCGGTGCGCCATCATGTTGGCAAGCGCTCGATCCGGAACAGCCGCTACAGTATCCTGCTGGCAACGGCCCCTGGCGAACAGCATATGCTGGGCGCTACACTTCTTGCTGACCAGTTCACCGACGCCGGTTGGCGGGTCGATATGGCCTTTCCCGATACCGATGAGGCGTTGGCCAACCAGCTTAGCGCGCAGCA
>NZ_JBGTFM010000495.1:0-8792 GCF_041747255.1 Blastomonas sp.
CGGGCGCGCCGGCTTCGGCACGCGCAAGCATGTCCGCATTGGTGGATGCGGTCAGCGCGACCGTTTCGATCAGGCTGACCAGAAAAGTGCCTTGGCTGCGCCTGCCGTCACAGGACTCAGCGCCAATGTCGCCAGATAGCCGAGCGGCGAGACGAACAGCGCGGTCATCGTGATCAGCGCCATGCGCGCCGATGAATCGCTGGGCGCAATGACATCGACGGCTTCATCGAAATACATGACCTTGATGACCTTGAGATAATAGAACGCGCCGATCACTGACGCGGCGATGCCGATGGCGGCAAGCGGGATCAGCCCCGCCGCGACCGCCGCATCGAACACCAGGAACTTGCCCCAGAAACCGAACAGCGGCGGCAATCCGGCGAGGCTGAACATGAACATCGCCATCGCCGCTGCCAGCCCCGGCCGGGTCTTCGAAAGTCCGGCGAGCTTGGCGATCTCCTCGACCGGTCTGCCCTGCCGGTCATTAAAATCGAGCACACAAATGAAGCTGCCAAGCGTCATCGCGACATAGATGATCAGATAGGTCATCATCGCCGATGCGCCCTCGGGCGTGCCGGTGGCAAGGCCAATGAGGATGAAGCCGACATTGTTGATCGAGCTGTAAGCAAGCAGCCGCTTGATGTTGGACTGGCCGATCGCCGCTACCCCGCCCAGCAGGATTGACGCCATCGCGACAAAGATAACGATCTGCTGCCAGACGTCCTGCTGGCCGCCGAAGGCTTCGATGGCGACGCGCATGGTCAGCGCCAGCGCCGCAACCTTGGGCGCAGTGGCGAAGAAGGTAGTGACCGGGGTCGGCGCGCCTTCATACACGTCAGGCGTCCACATGTGGAACGGCACCGCGCTGATCTTGAATGCGAGGCCCGAAAGCACGAACACGATGCCAAACAGCGCGCCGGTGGGCACCCCATCGGCCAGCGCGGTCTGGATGCCGATGAAGCTGGTTGTGCCGGTAAAGCCGTAAAGCAGCGACATGCCGAACAGCAGGATGCCGCTCGCCAGCGCTCCGAGCACGAAATATTTGAGGCCCGCTTCGGCCGAGCGCGAATCGTTGCGCAGGAAGCTTGCCAGCACATATGCGGCGAGGCTGTTGAGTTCGAGGCCGATGTACAGCGTCAGAAGGTCGACTGCCGAGACCATCAGCCCCATGCCGATCGAAGCGAACAGGATAAGGATGGGGTATTCAGGCCGCATTGCATTATTGCGCGCAAAGAACCTTGGCGCGACGATTACGCAGGCGATGACCGACAGAAAGATCAGCACCTTGGCCAGCGAGGCAAAGCGGTCCATTCGATACAAGCCGTAGAATGCGTCCGCGCCTTCGGAGAAGCCATCCCGCAGCAAAAAGTTGAGCGACAGCGCCAACCCGCCAAACAGCGCGGCGACAGTCAGGATGCTGACCAGACGCGATGCCTTCACGCCGCCAAACGCGCCGATCAACAGCAGCACCATAGCAGAGATGGCAAGCAGGATTTCCGGCGAGGCCAGCTGGAACCAAAGCGCGTAATTCATCTGTGAAGGCCTTCTTCAGCATGCGCGGCGGGCGTCATGGCAGGGGCTGCCCCCAGCCTGACCTGCGCATCGCCCAGCGGTTTGACCGCCGCCAGCCGCGCTTCGAGCGCGCCAACGTCCTTGCGCATCGGGGCCATGAAGCTTTCGGGATAGACCCCCATCCACAGCACCACGATGGCGATCGGCAGCAGCAGCGCGATCTCGCGCCTGTTCAAATCGGGCATTGCGGCGACATCGTCGGTCCTGATCACGCCATAAGCGACGCGGCGATACAGGTAGAGCATATAGCCCGCGCCCAGAATGATGCCGGTGGTCGAGACAATCGCGACCCAGCTTGACACCTCGTAGACGCCGACCAACGCCAGGAACTCGCCGACAAAGCCGCTGGTCCCCGGCAGGCCGATCGAGGCCATCGTGAACAGCAGGAACAGCAAAGCATAGCGCGGCATGTTGATCGAGAGGCCGCCGTAACGGTCGATCTCACGCGTGTGCAGCCGGTCGTAGATGACGCCGACGCACAGGAACAGCGCGCCCGAGACGAGACCGTGGCTGAGCATCACGACCAGCGCCCCTTCGAGCCCCTGCCGGTTGAACGCGAACAGGCCGACGGTGACAATCGCCATATGCGCGACCGACGAATAGGCGATCAGCTTCTTCATATCGGTCTGCACCAATGCGACCAGCGACGTATATACTACCGCAACCATCGACAGCGCGAAGATCAGCCAGATGTAATCGACCGAGGCATCGGGCAACATCGGCAGCGAGAAACGCAGGAAGCCATAGCCGCCCATTTTGAGCAGCACCCCCGCGAGGATGACCGATCCCGCCGTTGGCGCCTGCACGTGCGCATCGGGCAGCCAGGTGTGCACCGGCCACATCGGCATCTTGACCGCAAAGCTCGCGAAAAACGCCAGCCACAGCCACGACTGCGCTTCGACCGGGAAGTTGTAGGCCATCAGCGTCGGGATGTCGCTGGTGCCGGCCTCGTTGACCATCCAAAACATCGCGATCAGCATCAGCAGCGATCCGAGCAGGGTGTAGAGGAAGAACTTGTAGCTGGCGTAAATCCGGTCCGCGCCGCCCCAGATGCCGATGATCAGATACATCGGGATCAGCCCTGCCTCAAAGAAGATGTAGAACAGGAAGATGTCCTGCGCTGCAAAGACGCCGATCATCAGCACCTCCATCAGCAGGAACGCCGCCATATACTCGCCGACACGGGTCTGGATCGATTCCCAGCTCGCCCCGATGCAGATCGGCATCAGGAACACCGAGAGCATGATCAGCATCAGCGCGATGCCATCAATGCCCAGCGCCCAACTGAACCGGTCGAACAAGGGCAGGCTTTCAACAAACTGCCATTGTGCGCCGCCGATGTCGTAATTCGCCCACAGCAATATGCCCAGCGCCAGATCAATCAGCGTCGCGATCAGCGCCAGCCAGCGCGCGGTATTGGCGCTTGAAAACAGACACGCGACCGCCGCCACCATCGGCACGGCGAGCATCAGCGACAGGATGGGAAAGCCCAGATCGTTCATGTCAGCGCACCATCAGCCAGGTCAATGCACCGACAAGGCCGAGCAGCATCACCAGGGCATAGCTGTAAAGGAAACCCGATTGCAGCTTCATCGCCATCCGGCTGCCCGAGGTGACGAGCACCGCCGCGCCATCGGGGCCAAACCGGTTGATCGTGCCTTCATCGCCGACCTTCCAGAAGAACCGGCCCAGCGCGAACGAGGGTTTGACGAAGATGTGATGGTAAAGCTCATCAAAATACCATTTGTTGAGCAGAAACCGATACAATCCCGACATCGCTCCGGCCAATTTTGCGGGCAGGCCCTTGTTCACAACATACATTAGAACTGCGGTCGCCAGCCCGATCAGCATCGCGACGGTCGACGACAGCTTCACCCACAACGGCACCTCGTGCATCGCGTGCATCAGATCGCTGTTGAAGTAGATGCTGCCGGCCCAGAAGGCCTCGCCTTCTTCGGCATACAGGAAGGGATGATAGAACGCATAGCCTGCGACCACCGCGCCCACGGTCAACAGGCCGAGCGGGATCAGCATCGACAGCGGACTTTCGTGCGGGTGATAGCCGCCTGTCGTATCCGCGCCCGCCTGCGCGGGCGTCTTGTGGACGCTGTGCTGGATATGCTCTGACTCGATCCAGCGGGGCTGGCCGAAGAAGGTCAGGAACATCAGCCGCCAGCTGTAAAAGCTGGTGAGCAAGGCCGCGATCACGCCGATGCTGAATGCGAATTGGCCGACCTGCGTGCCAGATGCGAACGCCGCCTCAATGATGCCGTCCTTGGAATAGAAGCCGGCAAAGCCAGCAACGCCGACGATGCCAACCCCGGTGATCGCCAGCGTGCCTGCCATCATCGCCCAGAAGGTGAGCGGGATCGATTTCCTGAGCCCGCCATAATAGCGCATGTCCTGCTCGTGGTGCATCGCGTGGATGACGCTGCCTGCGCCAAGGAACAGCAAGGCCTTGAAGAACGCGTGGGTGAACAGGTGAAACATCGATGCGCTATACGCGCCGACGCCCGCCGCAAAGAACATGTATCCCAGCTGTGAACAGGTCGAATAGGCGATGACGCGCTTGATATCGGTCTGCACCAGGGCGACGGTCGCTGCGAACAGCGCGGTACTCGCCCCGACAATGGTCACCACCGCGAGCGCGGTCGGACTGACTTCAAACATCGGCGACAGGCGGCAGACCATGAATACACCTGCGGTCACCATCGTCGCGGCATGGATCAGCGCCGACACCGGGGTCGGGCCTTCCATCGCATCGGGCAGCCAGGTGTGCAGGCCAAGTTGCGCCGACTTGCCCATCGCGCCGATAAACAGCAGCAGGCACAGCACCGTCATCGTGTCGGCGCGCATGCCGAGGAAGCCGATGCTGGAGCCCGCCATGCCCGGCGCTGCTTCAAGGATCGCAGGGATCGAGACGGTGCCGAACACCAGAAAGGTGCCAAAAATGCCCATCATGAAGCCCAGGTCACCCACGCGGTTGACCACGAACGCCTTGATCGCGGCGGCATTGGCGCTGGGCTTTTTGAACCAGAAACCGATCAGCAGATAGGACGCAAGCCCGACGCCTTCCCAGCCGAAGAACATTTGCACCAGATTGTCAGCCGTCACCAGCATCAGCATCGCGAAGGTGAACAGCGACAGATAGGCGAAAAAGCGCGGCTGGTCCGGGTCTTCATCCATATAGCCCCAGCTATACAGGTGGACGAGGGCCGACACGGTGGTGACAACGACCAGCATCACCGCAGTCAGCGTATCGACGCGCAAGGCCCAGTCGAACTGCAGATCGCCCGACCGCAGCCATGACAGCACCGGCACGACATAATCACTCGTCGAGCCATTCAGAAACCCGAGGAAAATCGGCCAGCTGAGCGCGCAGGCGGCAAACAGCGCGCCTGTCGTCACCAGCTTGGCGGGCACATTGCCGATGATGCGGTTGCCGAGCCCTGCGATGATCGCGGCGAGCAGCGGCAGAAAGACGATGAGGGTGATGGCCATGCGCTTAACCCTTCATCTGGTTGATATCATCAACCGCAATCGACCCGCGACCGCGGAAATAGATCACCAGAATAGCCAGCCCGATGGCCGCTTCGCCTGCGGCGACGGTGAGCACGAACATCGCGAACACCTGCCCCACCATGTCGCCCAGGAACACGCTGAACGCGACGAGGTTGATGTTCACCGCCAGCAGGATCAGCTCGATCGCCATCAGGATGATGATCACGTTCTTGCGGTTGAGGAAGATGCCGAGCACGCCCATCACGAACAGGATGGAGCTGACCACCAGATAATGTTCGATGCCGATCATGGGCGCGACGCTCCCCCAAAAAGCTTATGATGGCTCCTGTCATCCTGAGCCTGTCGAAGGGTCACAGCTCTACCCCTTCGCCGACGGTGGGCTGGGTGTTGCGCACCGCATCCTGTGGACGGCGGCGCACCTGCGATGCGATATTCTGCGGCTTCACCCCGGCGCGTTTGCGGTTGGTCAGCACAATCGCGCCGACCATCGCCACCAGCAACACGAGCCCTGCGCCTTCGAACAGGAAGATGTAGCGGGTATACAGCAGCTCACCCACTGCCTCGATGTTGCTCGCGCCTTCGCGCGCCGGGTGCAGCCCACCCTTGCCCAGCGCGATGTTGCCCGCCTGATATGCGCCGATGCCGAACACCAGCTCAGCCAGGAACACGGCGGCCAGCGCGATGCCCAGCGGCAGGTTCTTCATGAAGCCGGCGCGCAGCTCGGCAAAATCGATGTCGAGCATCATCACGACAAACAGGAACAGCACTGCAACCGCGCCGACATAAACAATCACCAGCAGCATCGCGATGAACTCTGCGCCGATCAGCACCATCAGCCCCGCCGCATTGAAGAACGCCAGGATCAGCCACAGCACCGAATGCACGGGGTTGCGCGACAGGATCGTAAATGCACCGCTGGCGATGACCACGCTGGCAAACAGGTAAAAGGTAAATGTCTGGATCAAAGCTGTGCAGCCCCCGGAACGCCCAATCGAGCGGGTCTGGTGATGGTGCCCTTACCGCCTCTCCCAGCGGAACGGACACCCATGGTGAATCGACTTCGCGTGCGCCTTACCGATAAGGGGCATCGGCTTCAAGGTTGGCGGCAATGGCACGTTCCCATTTGTCACCGTTCTCAAGCAGCTTGCCCTTGTCGTAGATCAATTCCTCGCGGGTTTCGGTCGCAAACTCAAAGTTCGGCCCCTCGACAATCGCGTCAACCGGGCAGGCTTCCTGACAGAAACCGCAATAGATGCACTTGGTCATATCGATGTCGTAGCGCGTCGTGCGGCGGCTGCCGTCCTCGCGTGGTTCGGACTCGATGGTAATGGCCAGCGCCGGGCAAACCGCCTCGCACAGCTTGCAGGCGATGCAGCGCTCTTCTCCATTGGGATAGCGGCGCAGCGCATGTTCGCCGCGAAAACGTGGTGACAGCGGGTTCTTCTCGAACGGATAGTTGATCGTCGCCTTGGGCTTGAAAAAATACTTCAAGGTCAGCGCGTGCGCCTTGATGAATTCGTAAAGCGTGAAGGCCTTGATGGTGTGCAACATGTCTTCAGACCCCGTAACGTGTCAGCATCAGATAGCCCGACACCAGGACGACCCAGATCAGCGACATTGGCAGGAAGATTTTCCAGCCCAGCCGCATCAACTGGTCATAACGATAGCGCGGCACGGTCGCCTTCACCCAGCTGAAGATGAAGAAGAAGATGCAGATCTTGAGGATCAGCCAGACGATGCCCGGGACCGCATAGAGCGGCTCCCAGTCAACCGGCGGCAGCCATCCGCCCCAGAACAGCACCGCATTGAGCGTGCACATCAGCAGCACGTTGGCATATTCGCCCAGCCAGAACAGCGCGAAGGCCATCGACGAATATTCGGTCTGATAGCCAGCGACGAGTTCGCTTTCTGCCTCGGTGAGGTCGAACGGCGCGCGTGCGGTCTCGGCAAGCGACGAGATCAGGAACATCACCGCCATTGGAAACAGCAACAGGTTGAAGCCGAAAGCATTGACGAAGCCCAGGCCATGGCCCTGCTGCGCCACGACCAGCCCGGTCATGTTGAACGTGCCCGCCCACAGCACCACGGTGATGATGATAAAGCCGCTCGAGACCTCATAGCTGATCATCTGCGCTGCCGCGCGCAACGCCGAAAAGAACGGATATTTGGAGTTCGACGCCCAGCCCGCGACGATCACGCCGTAAACGCCCAGCGACGAAATCGCGAAGATATACAGCAGCCCGACGTTGATATCGGCGAGCACCATGCCGGCATCGAACGGGATCACCGCCCACGCCATCAGCGCGACCGTGAAGGTGATGATCGGCGCGATCAGGAACAGGCCCTTGTTCGCGCCCGACGGGATGATCGTTTCCTGCAGGAACACCTTCAGCGCATCCGCAAAACTTTGCAGGATGCCGAACGGCCCGACCACATTGGGCCCGCGCCGCAGCGCCATCGACGCCCAGATCTTGCGGTCAACATAAATGACAATCGCCACAGCCAGCATCACCGGCAGCGCGATCAGCAGGATGAAGATGAGGTTGGCGACGAACCAGCCCCAGCCAAAACCCAGCGATGATTGGAAAAATTCGGTCATAAATGCGAAGTCCTGAAGCCCATGGCCATAGCGCCGGGGATATTCGGATGGTCTGGATTGGGAATCAAAATCTGACGACGCGGATCAACCAGCACGTCCATTGATTCCATCGGGATTGCTCCAAGCAGGACTTGATCTCCCATCACCATGGCGCCTGTGAACGCGTGGCGACCAAACACCTCCACCCTCACAGGACCCACATAATCGACCAGTTCCTTGCGGCCGTCTGCGTAGGTTACCATCCGCTGCTCCATGGTCTTGAGCTTTAGCTGCAAGGCCACGAGCTTTGGTATGCACAAATCAATCGCTCCTGTGTCAACCAAGGCGGTCGCGTCGATCTCTTCAAGATCGTCCCGAGCCGCGTTGGCAAGGCGAATTTTTTGTTGAACCAACCCCATTATTCCGCCGCCTCCAGAATGTCAGTCCCGTGGAGCAGTTCAGCCGAGCAGCGCTGCATCGTGGCGCTGGCGCGGGCGATTGCGTTGGTGAGGTAGAAATCCTTGATCGGATAGCCGACCGGGCCGGATGCCTTGGCATCAAGCGTCGGCGGTGACCAGTCGAACGACGCCAGCCCTTCAAAGCCCAGCGCCGGAACCGCAGCGACCATCGCCGCGCGGCAATCGGCAAAGCTGCCGAACGGCAGGGTGTGGCCCAGCACATCGGATAGCGCGCGCAGGATTGACCAGTCTTCGCGCGCATCGCCAGGGGCAAATACCGCCTTGTCGCTCATCTGCACACGGCCCTCGATGTTCACATAAGTGCCATTCTTTTCAGAATAGGCCGCGCCCGGCAGGATAACGTCCGCTGCGGCCGCGCCCTTGTCACCATGATGGCCGATGAACACCTTGAAGCTGCCCGCGAACTGGTTGAAATCAACCTCGTCCGCGCCCAGCGCCAGCAGCAGCTTCGGCTGTGCCGCGACCAGATCAGCGATGCCGCCCGGCTGTGCCCAGCCGAGCATCAGCCCGCCCATCCGCGCTGCCGCCATATGCAGCACGTTAAAGCCATTCCACACGCCGTCATCGGTGTCACGCACCAGATTGAAGGTGTTGGCCAGCGCCAGCGCCGCGCCCTGCGCTCCAGCCACGCCGAGCGCGCC
>NZ_JBGTFM010000496.1:0-10306 GCF_041747255.1 Blastomonas sp.
GATCAACCTTTTGTCGCTGCAGGACAGCCTGCCGCCGGTGCCGTTCGACGAGATCCGCGCCGAGATCGAGCGAGGGCTGAATGCGCCCATCGACCGCTTTTTCAGCCACATCGATCCCGTGCCGGTGGGCGCGGCATCGGTGGCGCAGGTACATCGCGGCACCACCATTGAAGGCCGCGACGTCGCGATCAAGGTGCTGCGCCCCGGCGTTCGCCGCAAGTTCGCGCAGGATATCGAGACCTATGAGTGGGCCGCCGCGCATCTTGAGGCGCTGGGCGGCGAAGCCACGCGGCTGCGCCCGCAGCTGACCATCGCCAATTTCAAGCGCTGGACGATGCGCGAGCTCGATCTGCGGCGCGAGGCGGCAAGCGCATCCGAGCTCGCCAGCGCGATGGACGGCCACCCGGGCTATCGCATCCCCGCGATCGACTGGGACCGCACCTGCGGCACGGTGATGACGCTCGAATGGATCGACGGCGTCAAGATCTCGAACATCGATGCGCTCAAGGCTGCGGGGCACGACCTGCCCGATCTGGCGCGGCGGCTGGTGCTGGCGTTCCTGCGGCAGGCAATTGCGGGCGGGTTCTTCCATGCCGATATGCACCAGGGCAATCTGTTCGTCGCCGCCGATGGCACGATTGTCGCCATCGATTTCGGCATCATGGGTCGGATCAACCGGCAGGCGCGCTTCTGGCTGGCGGAGATTCTCTACGGGCTGACCACCGGCAACTATCGCCGCGTCGCCGAGATTCATTTCGAGGCGCAATATGTGCCGAGCTATCATAATGTCGACGAATTCGCGACCGCATTGCGCGCGGTGGGCGAGCCGATGCGCGGCAAGCCGGTGAGCGAGCTGTCGGTCGGGCAGATGCTCGACGGACTGTTTGCGATCACCCGCGATTTCGACATGAAGACCCAGCCGCACCTGCTGCTGCTGCAAAAGACGATGGTGATGGTCGAGGGCGTGGCGACGACGCTCGATCCCAAGATCAACATGTGGGACGTCGCCGCGCCCTATGTGCGCGACTGGATTCGCGGCGAGCTGGGGCCGGAAACTTTGCTGGCGGATCGAATCAACACCGATGTCGCGACGCTGCTGCGTCTGCCCGATCTGGTGCGGCGACTTGAGGAACGTGTGCCCAAAAAGGGCGGCGCGCCCGAACCCCCGCCGATCCCGCGCATCCCGCTGATCTGGGAGAAGAAGGAGCGCGTCGCCGGCGCGGGCGGCGGCTTCTGGAGCCATCTGGCGGCGCTGGTGATTGGTGCGGGAGCGGGAGTCGGTGGGTTCCTGCTGTGGTTGCATTGAGCGTAACCCTGCTCTCTCCCCTTGAGGGGAGAGAAATGCAGGCTTGCGAGCTTGCTCGCTAGCCGAAGTTGAGAGGGGCGGCGCCAACGCCACGGAGGGCGACTGCCCCCCTCCCAACCCTCCCCCCCTGAAGGGGAGAGGGCTATTGCGGTCCACGGAGCTCCAGCCTGGCCGATTGCCACTTTGTCTGGTCCCCATGCGCAACCCTTTGCGATTTGCGTCCAATCGGCTAGAGCGCGGCTCGTCTTAGATCAGGAGTGAACCCATGCGTGCCGAAGGGCAGGCCCATATTGACAGCATCACCGCCGCGCTGGCGCTGATCCGCAAGTTTCTCGACTGGGAGCGCGCGCTGCGGCGTCTGGATGAACTCAACGCACGCGTTGAGGACCCGTCGCTGTGGAATGACCCCAAGGCGGCCGAAGAGGTGATGCGCGAGCGGCGACGGCTCGAACAGGCCATCGGCGCGGTCAACGATATCAGCGGCGAAATGGCCGACGCCATTGAATTTGTCGACATGGGCGAGGCTGAGGGCGACGATGCGATTGTGGCCGACGGGCTGGCCAGTCTGAAAGCGCTGGCGGCACGCGCCGAAACCGACAAGGTGCAGGCACTGCTGGCGGGCGAGGCCGATGGCAACGACGCCTATATCGAGGTGCACGCCGGAGCGGGCGGCACGGAGAGCCAGGACTGGGCCGAAATGCTGCAGCGCATGTATTCGCGCTGGGCCGAACGGCGCGGCTACAAGGTTGAGCTCGTTGATTATCACGCCGGCGAGCAGGCCGGGATCAAATCGGCGACTTTGCTGGTCAAGGGCGAAAACGCCTATGGCTTTGCCAAGACCGAAAGCGGTGTTCACCGGCTGGTGCGGATTTCGCCCTATGACAGCTCGGCGCGGCGGCACACCAGCTTTTCGAGCATCTGGGTCTATCCGGTGATCGACGACAACATCGACATCGAGATCAACGACAGCGACCTCAAGATCGACACCTATCGCGCATCGGGCGCGGGCGGGCAGCACATCAACACCACCGATTCGGCGGTGCGCATCACGCATATCCCCACCGGCATCGTGGTGGCATCGCAAAGCGGCCGGTCGCAGCACAAGAACAAGGCCGAGGCGATGAGCATGCTCAAAGCCCGGATGTACGAGGCCGAGCTGCAGCGGCGCGAGGCCGAGGCGAGCGGCGAATATCAGGCCAAGACCGAGATCGGCTGGGGTCACCAGATCCGCTCCTATGTGCTGCAGCCCTATCAGCTGGTGAAGGATCTGCGCACCGGGGTCACATCGACCGCGCCGGGCGATGTGCTTGATGGCGCGCTCGATCCGTTCATGGCCGCAGCGCTCAGCCAGAGGGTGACGGGCGAAAAGGTCGAGGTTGAAGATGTCGACTGACCGGCGGTTGCCGGGCGGCGCATGGCTGGTTGCCGGGCTGCTGCTGGCGGGCTGTCAGGATGGCGGCGGGACGGATGCCGACCGGCCGCTGACATCGCGCGAGTTTCCCCGCGCTGACCGGCCGGTGCCCGGTGTGGTCAGCAACGAGTTTTCCAATGAGGAAGCGCGCGATGATCGCAATGAGGCCAATCTGGTGATGGACCTCGCCGGGATCGCGCCTGGGATGACGGTCGCGGATATCGGCGCGGGCAGTGGCTATTACACGGTGCGCCTGTCGCAGCGGGTGGGGCGTGCGGGCCGCGTGCTGGCGCAGGACATCGACGATGCTGCGCTCAAACGGCTGGGCACGCGGGTCGAGCGCGAGCGGCTCGACAATGTCTCGATCAAGCCGGGCGATAGCGATGATCCGCGCCTGCCCGAGGCGAGCTTCGACCGCATCTTTTTGGTGCATATGTATCATGAGGTGACCGAGCCTTATGCGTTCATCTGGCGGATGCGCCCGGCGCTGAAGCCCGACGGGCAGGTGATCGTGGTCGATGTCGACCGGCCCACCACGCAGCACGGCATTCCGCCCAAGCTGCTGTTCTGCGAATTTGATGCGGTGGGTTACAAGCTGGTCGAGTTCGTCGAAAAGCCCAGGATCGCTGGTTATTTCGCGCGGTTTCAGGCGGTTGGACCACGGCCTGAGCCGCAGTCGATCAAGACATGCAACCAGCCCGGCAGTTGATCGCTGACCATTGCGAAGCCGTGACATTTTGGTGGCGCACTTTATACGCGGCACGGCTATAGCCGCATGCAACATGATGGGAGCGTTTGAGTGTTCAAGGGACTGAAGCCGATTGTTTATGGCGGACGCGAAGTCTGGCCGCTGGTGGAAGGCGGCAAGGGCGTGTCTGCGACCAACCACGCCAGCTCGGGCGCATGGGCCGCAGCCGGCGGCATCGGCACGGTATCGGCGGTCAACGCTGACAGCTATGATGCCAATGGCAATGTCATCCCGCAAATCTACCATGGCCGCACCCGCGCCGAACGGCACGAAGAACTGATCCGCTATGCCATTGACGGCGCGGTCGAGCAGGTGCGCCGCGCTTATGATATTGCTGCAGGCAAGGGCGCCATCAACATCAATGTGCTGTGGGAGATGGGCGGCGCGCAGCCGATCCTGCACGGCGTGCTCGAACGCACCAGGGGCATGGTCACCGGGGTTACCTGCGGCGCGGGCATGCCCTACAAGCTCTCCGAAATTGCTGCGCAATATAATGTCAATTATTTGCCGATCATCAGCTCGGCGCGGGCCTTCCGTGCGCTGTGGAAGCGCGCCTATCACAAGGTCAGCGCGCTGATGGGCGCGGTGGTCTATGAAGACCCTTGGCTGGCGGGCGGGCACAATGGCCTGTCCAACGCAGAAGACCCGCGGGTGCCGCAAGACCCCTATCCACGCGTCAAATTGCTGCGCGAAACAATGCGCGCCGAAGGCATTGCCGACAGCGTGCCGATCATCATGGCGGGCGGCGTTTGGTATTTGCGCGAATGGGAAAACTGGATCGACAATCCCGAGCTTGGCCAGATCGCGTTTCAGTATGGCACACGGCCGCTGCTGACGCAGGAAAGCCCGATCCCACAGGGCTGGAAGGATGCGTTGACCAAGATCGAGGAAGGCGATGTGCTGCTGCACAAGTTCAGCCCGACCGGCTTTTATTCCAGCGCGGTGCTCAACCCGTTTTTGCGCACGCTGCAGTCGCGTTCCGAGCGGCAGATTGCATTTTCGACCCAGATGGCGGGTGACCACACTGCGCAGCTCGATTGCGGGGTGAAGGGCAAAAATTTCTGGGTGACCCCCGCTGACCTGATGCGCGCGCGCGGCTGGGATGCGCAGGGGTTCACAACCGCGCTGAAAACGCCGGACAACACTTTGGTGTTCGTCACCCCCAATGAACGCGCCGAGATCCGTAAAGACCAAACCGATTGCATGGGCTGCCTGTCGCACTGCGGTTTTTCTTCGTGGAAAGACCATGACAACAACTCGACCGGCTATCTCGCCGACCCGCGCAGCTTCTGCATCCAGAAGGCGCTGCAGAACATCGCGCATGGCGCGCCGATTGACGAGAACCTGATGTTTGCAGGCCATGCCGCGTATAATTTTGGCAAGGACCCGTTCTATTCCAACGGCTTCGTGCCGACGGTCAAGCAACTGGTGGACCGCATCCTGACCGGAGATTGATCAGCCAAATATGGACATTGGTATGAATATTTGCTACCAATGTTCCTCATGAGCAAGATCGAAAAACTGTCCATCGCCCTGACCGCCGACCTTGCCGCAGAGGTGCGCGAGGCGGTGGCATCGGGCATGTATGCCACCAGCAGCGAAGTGATCCGCGAGGCGCTGCGCGACTGGTCACGCCGCCGCGCCTTCCAGCAAACCGAGCTCGGGGAATTGCGCCGCCTGATCCAGGAAGGGCATGACAGTGGCTATGGGCCTTGGGAAGGCATCGAGGCGATCATTGCCGAGGCACGGCGCCGGTTTGAAGCGCAGCAGACGTTGAGCGATGCCGCTTGAGCTGCGCCGCAGCGCGCAAGCGCAACGCGACCTTATCGACATCTGGCAATATGTGGCGATGGACAGTCCACCAGCCGCCGACAAGCTGCTGCGCGGCATTGGTGCAGCATTTGCCCAGACCGCAGATTTTCCCGGCATCGGCAGAGCTTTGCCGCAGATTGGACCAAACACCCGTGCGCTTGTCCACGGTCGTTACATGATCATCTAAACAGTTGATGACGCCAGCCAAACGGTTGAGCTCACCCGCGTCATTCACAGTGCGCGGCGCTGGCAGGATATGCTGGGCTAGCAAGAAGGTGCATTGACGCATGCGTATTTCTGTCTCATCCAAGCCGCGTTAACCGTGCGGTTAAAGTGCGGGAGAGGTTAGGACTCTAAAGCATGGACTTCACCTTGTCCGATGAGCAGGTGGCGCTGCGCGAGACCGTACGGCGGTTTGCGCAGGCAGAGCTGGTGCCGCTCGCCGCCGCGCTTGAACGCGATAACGCCCCCGTGCCGCGCGAGATGGTGCGGCGCTATGCCGAGCTTGGCCTGCTGGGCATCAACACCCCGCAGGCGCTGGGCGGGTTGGGGCTGTCGAGCCTTGACGCGCTGATCGCGCTTGAGGAGCTGGCCAAGGTCAGCTCGGCGGTCGCCTTTCCGGTGTTCGAGGCGTGCGTCGGCCCGGTGCGCGCGATCCAGCATTTTGCGCCTGAGGCGCTGAAGCAGCGGATTGTGCCCAAGGTGTGCGCGGGCGAGATGATCGTCGCGGTGTCGATGTCGGAACCGGGCGCGGGCACCGCGCTCACCGATCTTACAACGCGCGGCGTCATCGCCGATGGCACAGTGACGATCAACGGCACCAAGCGCTGGTGTTCGGGCGGTGGTCATTCGGATGCCTATCTGGTCTACACCCGCCTGTCCGATGCACCCGGCGCAAAAGGCATCGGCGCGGTGCTGGTCGAGAAAGGCACGCCGGGTCTCAGCTTTGGCGCGAACGAGACGCTCATGGGCTTTCGCGGCATCCCCAGTGCAGACATCATGCTCGACGATTGCCGCGTGCCGGAGGGCAATGTCGTTGTGCCCGCCGGGGGCTTTGCCAGGCTGATGGAGGCGTTCGATCTGGAACGTTGCGGCAATGCGACGATGGCGCTGGGCCAGGCATCGGGCGCGCTGGAGGATGTGCTGGCATATGTTCAGCAGCGCCAGCAGTTCGGCAAACCGCTGGTCGATTTTCAGGCGGTGCAGATGAAGCTCGCGCAGATGCAGATCGAGGTCGAGGCGGCGCGGTTGCTGATCTGGCGCGCGGCCGCCAATGCCGACACCGGCCTGCCATCGATTCTCGACAGCTCGACCGCGAAGTGCTTTGCCAACCAGATCGCGCGGTCGGTGACCGGCGATGCTGTGCAGTTGATGGGTGGCTATGGTTATTCCACCCAATATCCCATGGAACGGCGGATGCGCGATGCCTGGGGTTGGGGCATTGCTGGCGGCGCGATTGACATTCAGAAAGTGAACATCGCCAGCGCCATGATCGGACGACGCTTTGACCAGCGGCGCTGACCTATTGTGCGCGGCAGATGGCTACAGGCGGCGGGCCTTGCGCAGCAACCGCGCCCAGTGTTTGCGCTCGCGGTCGGTCAGTTTGCTGTTGTTGGCCCGTTGCTGGAGCTGGTCCAGCATGGTGTCGCCATATTTACTGGCCATATGCTCGATGTCGCGCGCGTCTTTACGCTTGCGATGGGCATTTTCAAACAAACCGGATAGCATGATCGTTTCGCCCAAAATGGTCAGGTCATTATATAAACAACCTGCAACCCGCGCCCCTGCGCAAGAATGTATTTACCGTCATTTCGGGGGCGTTGCAATGCTGCATCGCAGCAAGGGCAACAATTGCATGTCCCGTTCTGGCATGGCGTTCCGCGAAATACCGTTGATCAAAAGGATGGCATAGTGAGCGAATCGATCTGGACGATAAGTGAGACGGCGGCGACCGGTCCGCTGGCGGGGATCAAGATACTCGACATGTCCAGCGTCGTCATGGGGCCGCTGGCCACCGTGCTGATGGCTGACATGGGGGCCGATGTCATCAAGGTGGAAAATCGGGGCAGCACCCATGGCGGCGACATGATGCGCTATGCCGGACAATCACCCACCGGTGATCTGGGACCGATCTTCATGGCGCTCAACCGCAACAAGAAATCGGTGACCATCGATGGCCGCGACCCGCAGGGCAAGGCGCAGCTGCACGCACTGCTGGCGGAGGCGGACGTGTTCTTTCACAACATCCGGATGGCCGGCATGGAGCGGCTCGGGCTTGGCTATGAAGACATCAAGCGGATCAACCCGGCGATCGTCTATGTGCATTGCTGCGGTTATGGCGCCGACGGGCCCTACGCCAACCGGCAGGCCTATGATGACCTGGTGCAGGCCGCATCGGGCTGGGCTGATTTGTACGCGCGCCGCTCGGGCGGGCCCCCCAGTTACACGCCGTCGCTGGTCGCCGACAAGACGGTCGGGCTGTTCGCCACCAATGCGACGCTCGCCGCGCTGGTGCACAAGGAACGCACCGGGCAGGGTCAGTTTGTCTCGGTGCCGATGTTCGAATGCTTCACCTGGTTCAACATGGTCGAAAACCTTTACGGCCAGACCTTCCCCGGTGATGGCAAGCTTGGCTATTCCCGCTCGATCAACCCGCGGCGCAGACCCTATCCCACGAAGGACGGCTTTATTGCGATTGTCCCTTATGTGGACCGCCAGTGGGAACGCTTCTTTGAAATCGGCGGTCGCCCCGGCGTGTTTCAGGATCCGCGTTTTTCCACCTACACCGAACGCACCAAGCATACCGGTGAGCTTTATGCGATCATCGAGGAGGTCGCCGCCACCAAGACCACCGATGAATGGGTCGATCTGCTGGAGCAGGAAAACATCCCGGCGATGCGCTTCAACCCGATGGCCCAGGTGCTGGAAGACCCGCATCTTGTCGCGACCGGGTTTTTCATCGATGCCGAGGCGCCGGGGATCGGCCGCTATCGCACGCTGAGTCATCCGGTGGCGTTCACCGGATCGCCGGTCAACCAGCGGCTGGCACCGCAGCGGCTTGGCGCGCAGGACAGCGAACTGCCGCTCGCCGCCAATGACGGATAGGCCGTGTTACCGGCGCGGGAATGAGGGACTGGTGCCGAATACCGTGCGCAGGTAGCGCGGCGTCTTTTCGCCAACGGTGAGCGGTTGCCGCGCCAGCTTGGGATTGATCAGCGAATCAAATGCCACGCCGAAGCGCCTGTTGCGTGCCCATGCAATCTTGCCTTTGACCGCGCCGATGTTGCGCAGCATCGCGACGATGCTTTGGTCGGTTTTGACCTCAAGATCCGATTCGATCATCATCCCGCCCGGCGAGAGGTTGCGCACCTTGACCTTGTGCACGGCATCAGATCCTTCGAATGTGATATCGGCAAGCAGGAACAGGCTGTCGCGGTCGCGCGCTTCTTTTTCGGTCAGGGACGCAGGGCTGACATGCTGGTTCATCGTTCGGGCATCCATCGCGCGAGGAGAGACATTGTGCGGCAGGGCTTGCGCGCAACCGCCCCCCGACTAACCGTCATTTTACACCAGAGATTGTCGCCAATTGGTTAATGCGTGGGCCTGAAGATCAAGTTCCATCGCGCCTTAGGCCACATACCCATATACAGGATTTTTTGTGGTCCTGAGTTGCTTCGACGATTGAGCTCGGTGCGGCGGTGCCTGAAATCCGTGATCGGTCGAGACCTCTGCCAGGCGCGATGGACTGACGATTGACGCGGGGGGATATTTTGATCGCAGCCGAAACCCTGACCGCCAAAGCGTTTTCACTTTGAGCGAACACGCTGTTATCTTTTGAAGCCACATCTTCCTGGTGATTGACGGTAAACGGTCAATGTGAAAATGCTCCAGGTGTCAGAACGCAGTTCCAAGAAATTCGATTTTCCCCGAATGAGCGCGACGAGGATACAATTTGAGCGCGATTTTAGGCTCAACACGCCATCAGCAATTGAAAGCTCGCTAATGGCTTGCCCGTCACGCGCGAACCTCAAATCGCCGTGCGACCCATTTCTCGGCTTCGACAGTCATCAATAATGCGACGCCCACGCCAATAATCAACAGCCCGTCAAGCAACGCCACCGGGCGGCTCGCGAAAATGCTGTGCATCACCGGCAGATAGGTGAACAGCAGCTGCGCCACGACAACGGTCGCGACCGCCACCAGCACCGCAGGCGTGCCCAGCACCCCCTGCCAGGTGAGCGAGGCACCATGAACATAGCGCACGCTGAACAGATAGAAGATCTCCATCACCACAATGGTGTTCACTGCTATTGTTCGCGCAGTGTCGACAGACAATCCCTTTGCGGTTGCATAGGAAAAGACGCCAAAAGTGCCCGCCACCATCAGCAGCGAGACGAACACGATTCGCCACAGCAGTCGCCCCGACAGCAGCGCCTGACCTGAACGGCGCGGCGGACGGAGCATGGCACCTGCTTCGGGGGGCTCGAACGCCAGCGCCAGTCCGAGCGCTACTGCTGTCACCAGGTTGATCCACAAAATCTGCACCGGGGTAATCGGCAGTGTCAGCCCAAGCATGATCGCAACCAGCAGGGTCAACGCCTCGCCGCCGTTGGTGGGCAGCGTCCACGAGATGACCTTGGTCAGATTGTCATAGACCGTGCGCCCCTCGCGGACCGCCGCGACAATCGAAGCGAAATTATCATCAGCAAGCACCATCTCGCTGGCGTCCTTGGCTGCCTCGGTGCCCTTTTGCCCCATCGCCACGCCGACATCGGCGCGCTTGAGCGCGGGTGCATCGTTGACGCCGTCACCGGTCATCGCGATCACCGATCCGTCGCGCTGCAGCGCCTCGACCAGCCGCAGCTTCTGTTCGGGGCTGGTGCGCGCAAACACCAAAGCGGCGTTTGCCTCGGTGTCGAAAGCGCCATCATCGAGCCGCTCGAGGTCCTCGCCGGTCAGCGTGCGCGGGTCGTCGCCCAGCCCGAGCTGAATGGCGATCGCGCGCGCGGTGGCGGCATGATCGCCGGTA
>NZ_JBGTFM010000497.1:0-9095 GCF_041747255.1 Blastomonas sp.
GAGGAGACAGTGCGGCTGATCGACGATGCGTTGGCGGGAAAGCTGGCGGCGGCCTGAAACTCTTGCCCCGAGGCTTGCGTGGTTTACCATGACGGGTGCAGCACGAGGGAGAAGAGCGATGCGCAATCTGGTTTACGCGGCGGTTTTGATGGCGCTCGGCACGGGCAATGCGGTGGCCCAGGATGCCGAGATCAAGGGCACGATCTCGCAACAATTCGAGGCATTCAAGGCGGATGATTTCGCCGGGGCCTTTGAATTCGCCAGCCCCAATCTACAGCGGCTTTTCCAGAACCCGGAGAATTTCGGGCGGATGGTCACGCAAGGCTATCCGATGGTGTGGCGTCCGGCCGATGTCCGGTTCCTGGAGTTGCGCGAAGAAGGCGGCGTCTACCGGCAGATGGTGCTGGTGCGCGATGGGCACGGGACCAATCATGTGCTGGAATACCGGATGCTGGAAACCACCGACGGCTGGCGCATCAACGGCGTGCAGATCCTCAAGGACCCCGGTGCCACGGCATGAGTCTGGCGCGGTGTCGCCCCTGAGCCTTTTCCCGCTCAGAAGTCACGCCATAGCCCGAACTTGATCGCCGTGCGGGCCGTGTCCGAGAGCGGGCTCTCGATGCCCAACTGCCATTTGGTTTTGCCGCTCTTCGCCGCATAGATCACGGACGGAGCCAAGGTGGCGGAGGTTTCGCCGGCGCTGTGGGACACGTAGACTTGAAACATCCCGGCGACGCGGTCCGTGAAGTTGAGCCCCAGCGTTCCGTCGAGCTTGAACACATCCTCGCCCGCGCCCAGATCCCATCGATAAGACGCATCTACCGTCGTCCAGCCACCCTTGTCGCGGAAGGTGATGCCGCGACCCCAGGTCACTCCGGTCTTCGCATGCGGTGAAATGACAGCCCCGTCCCAACTGGCCCCGGCACCAAGTTCATAGGCCCAGAGGCTTTGTCCGTCGCGGTTACCCCACGGGCGGCGCAAGAAGATCGTGGCGGTCCCGGACGGCCCTGCTGTCGTGTTCCGGAACACCCCGATGTCGGCACCCACGGTCATGTCCTCGCGCAGCCCGTGTTCGATATAGGTGCTGGACGCGGCATCTTGGAAATGGTTCAGGGTGACGGAGGTCGAGGTGAACGTCCTGCCCTTTTCACGCAGCCACGGTCCCGCGACCGCCGGCGGTGCCAGAGCGAGGCAGAACAGAAAACCGGCCAGGATACGCAAAAGGTGCCACTCCCTCTGAAATGGCACCTTCTTTAAGAATGGTTAACAAACGTTTACCATCTGGCCCGAACGAGGCGATAATTCCCGGATCGTACGGGGCCGGGTCCTCAAACTCTTGCGGAGGATCCGCGGGGACCCGCAATCAGCCAGACGATGAACCCGACGACCGGGAAGATCAGAATCCCGAGGGTCCACAGAACCTTGCTGCCGGTCGACGCGGAGGACGTGAAGACCTGATAAATCGCGTAGATGTCCGCGATCAGGATGATCAGTCCGAGAAGTCCATATTCCATGATGGAAACCCTATCCATTGTTTCGATTACCAATTAACGCCGGGTTTTCGGTATTGTTCCCCCCGCGGCTCAGCAAGACTGCGGTTGTTTCACAGCCGATCCCGCCCCATATCCGGTGCGAAGCCTTGAGGAGACCCAGATGAAATGTCCTGTGGATGAAACGACGCTCGAAATGGCGGATCGCAGCGAGGTCGAGATCGACTATTGCCCAAGTAGCCGCGGTGTCTGGCTGGATCGCGGTGAGTTGGACAAGATCATCGAGCGCGGAAGCAATATGCCGGAGCCGAAGACGGTGCGTGAGGAGTATCACGACTATCCGCGCCGACAGCATAAGCCCAAGAAGGGCTGCGGCGGATTTCTGGGAGAGATATTCGATTTCTAGCCAATGGCGATTCCTGCGCAGCCCCCCGCACGGGCATGATCTGTGATCGGACTGGCGGCGCGGGGCTGGCAGTGATCGCGCGGCTCGGCTATCGTCTGGTCATAACCGGGTGAAGGAGGAAAATCGGCATGGAATCAGTTCTCGACTCGATCGGGGCGGTAGCCTTGGTGTTGCTTGTTGTCGTGGGGGCGGTGGCCGGGGCGATCGCAGGCAAGATCGCGGGCCGCCGCATGGCGATGTATATCGTCGTCGGCATCGCGGCGGCGGTGGCCACGCCCTTTCTCCTCGCCGCGCTCGGCATCGGCGTCCTCGCCGCCGGTGGGCTGTTGCTCATGCTTCTCGTGGCACTTGCTGGCGCGGCGCTGGTGCTGGTGATCGTGAGAGCGCTAACGCGGTAGGTTTGCGGAAGAAGCCACGGCGGCTGCCATGCCCCGGACGCAGAGGATCAAGGCGCTTCCTTTTTATCTCCGCCCCCGTCGCTTGACCCCGCCGCGCATGCCGCCGCGGCCCATCGTACTGCGACCGCTGGCCTTCTGGGCACTGTCCACGGCCTTCTCCACCGCGTATTGCCGCGCCATCGGGTCGTCGGCGATGGCCAGATCGACCGCCTCCAGCCGCTTGACCTCGTCGCGCAGCCGAGCGGCCTCTTCGAACTCGAGATTCTCGGCGGCGCGGCGCATATCGGTGCGCAGCCCGTCGAGCACGGTTTGCAGATTGCCGCCGTGGGCCCTGTCGACCTTGGCGGTGACGCGGTTCATGTCCACGTCGCCCTTGTAGAGACCGGCCAGAATATCCTCGACGTTCTTCTTGACGGTGGTCGGGGTGATGCCATGTTCTTCGTTGTAGGCCACCTGTTTGGCGCGGCGGCGATCGGTCTCGCCGATCGCGCGCTCCATCGAGCCGGTGATGCGGTCGGCGTACATGATGACGCGCCCTTCGGCGTTGCGGGCGGCGCGGCCCGTGGTCTGGATCAGCGAGGTTTCCGAGCGCAGGAAGCCTTCCTTGTCCGCATCCAGAATGGCGACCAGCCCGCATTCGGGGATGTCCAGCCCCTCGCGCAGCAGGTTGATCCCGATCAGCACGTCGAACGCGCCCAGGCGAAGGTCGCGCAGGATCTCGATCCGCTCGATCGTATCGATGTCACTGTGCATGTAGCGCACGCGGATGCCCTGCTCGTGCATGTATTCGGTGAGGTCCTCGGCCATCCGTTTGGTCAGCGTCGTGACCAGCGTTCGAAAGCCGTCGGCGGCGACCTTGCGCACTTCGTCCAGCAGGTCATCGACCTGCATCTCCACCGGCCTGATCTCGATCTGCGGATCGATCAGGCCGGTGGGGCGGATGATCTGTTCGGTGAACACGCCGCCCGTCTGCTCCAGTTCCCATGCCGCGGGGGTGGCGGAGACGAACACCGATTGCGGACGCATCGCATCCCATTCCTCGAATTTCAGCGGCCGGTTGTCCATGCATGAGGGCAGGCGGAAGCCATGCTCGGCCAGCGTCATCTTGCGCCGGAAGTCGCCCTTGTACATGCCGCCGATCTGCGGGACCGAGACGTGGCTTTCGTCCGCAAACACGATGGCGTTGTCGGAGATAAACTCGAACAGGGTCGGCGGCGGCTCTCCGGGGGCGCGGCCGGTCAGGTAGCGGCTGTAATTCTCGATGCCGTTGCAGACGCCCGTGGCCTCCAGCATCTCCAGATCGAAACTGGTGCGCTGCTCCAGCCGCTGCGCCTCCAGCAGCTTGCCGTCGCCGACCAGTTGATCGAGCCGGGTGCGCAGCTCGCGTCTGATGCCGATGATGGCCTGTTGCATCGTCGGTTTCGGCGTGACGTAGTGGCTGTTGGCATAGACACGGACGTGGTCCATCGTGTCGGCTTTTTCGCCGGTCAGGGGGTCGAATTCGGTGATGCTTTCCAGCTCTTCGCCGAAGAACGAAAGCCGCCAGGCGCGGTCGTCGAGGTGGGCGGGGAAGATTTCCAACGAATCGCCGCGCACACGGAACGATCCGCGCTGGAACGCTGCGTCATTGCGCTTGTAGGCCTGCGCCACCAGATCCGCGATCACCTGGCGCTGATTGTATGAATGGCCGACCTTGAGATCCTGCGTCATCGCGCCGTAGGTCTCGACCGACCCGATGCCGTAGATGCACGACACCGACGCCACGATGATGACATCGTCGCGTTCCAGCAGCGCGCGGGTGGCGGAATGGCGCATCCGGTCGATCTGTTCGTTGATCTGGCTTTCCTTCTCGATGAAGGTGTCGGACCGCGCAACGTAAGCCTCGGGCTGGTAGTAATCGTAGTAGCTGACGAAATATTCGACCGCATTGTCGGGGAAGAACCCCTTGAATTCGCCGTAGAGCTGCGCCGCCAGCGTCTTGTTCGGGGCGAGGATGATCGCGGGCCGCTGCGTCTCCTCGATGACCTTGGCCATGGTGAAGGTCTTGCCGGTGCCGGTGGCTCCCAGCAGGACCTGATCGCGCTCGCCGCTGCGCACACCTTCGGACAATTCCCGGATCGCGGTGGGTTGATCGCCCGCAGGCTCGAAATCGGTTTTCAGCGTGAACCGTTTTCCGCCCTCAAGTTTGGGACGCGACCGCACGTCGGGGGCCGGATTGGCCAGAAGCGGTGCTGCTTCGGAACGATCTGTCTGGGCATAGGGCATCGCGCGGCATCCTTTGGGGGGTGCCTCATAGGTGTCACATTCTGCGACTTGTTCAAGTAGGGTGCCGGCACAATCCGGTCGCAGCCTATTTCATCAGCCGCTTGCGGTTGGCCCGGACCTCGCGGGCAAGCGGCTTGATCGCGGCGCTGAGCACCCTGTCGGGGCCGTGACCCGCCATCAGCGCCGCAGTGCCGGCGACAAGCGCCCGCAGCATCGCCGGGCCTTTTTCCGCCATCATGACGAAATTCTCATCCGGTCGGGCGCGGATCGCTCCGCTCATCCCCATAAGGCGAAGCGCCATGACAGCCTGCTTGTCAAGCATCAGGCGAGTGGTCTGTGCCTGCAGGGTCAAAAGGGTAATCGGGTTCATCCAAGGTCGCTCCCAAGCGTCTGAGCGCAGAATACGCAGGCCATGACCGACTTTGACAGCGGAATGTTTCCGGGCGGTTAACCGAAGCCTCCCAGCGCCTTGCGCCAATGGCCCTTGCGTGGCATATCCTCGCGCATGGTTCAGCAAGAGGCCCGAACATGCGCGCACGAATCTTTCAGCCCGCCAGAACCGCCATGTCCTCCGGGTCGGCAAGAACCCAGGTCTGGCTGCTCGAGTTCGCTCCGGCCGAAGCCCGCAGCATTGATCCGTTGATGGGCTGGACATCGTCGGGCGACATGCAATCCCAAGTGCGGCTTCAATTCGACACCAAGGAAGCGGCGCTCGAATATGCCGAACAACACGGGATCGACGTACAGGTTCTCGATCCGAACAAGCGCAAGCCCAACATCCGCCCGGGCGGCTACGGTGACAACTTTGCAACGGGCCGTCGCGGGTCATGGACCCATTGAGTTAGGCTTTGCCGACGACGGCATTTGCGATTAGAAAACCACCGCGGGCCGAAGGATGACCCGCCCTGCGGTCCCGTAGCTCAACTGGATAGAGCACCTGACTTCTAATCAGGATGTTGGGGGTTCGAGTCCTCCCGGGATCGCCAACTCTCTAATAAAGTACAGTATTTACATAGGCTTACATTCAAATTTGGCTAACCTAAAAAGTGGGTTAGCCATCTGCCATAGTGCTCCGCTTGAGCATGGCGCGATCTGCTGCGCCACTCCGCTCGAAGGTCTCAGCGTATCGCTGTGCCTCTGCGAGCGTCTTGTGTCCAGTCACGGCCATCATCTCGTGTGGTGTGGCCCCGGCTTCGACCAACCTCCTGCTGCACGCCTTGCGCAGACCGTGGCTGCTGCACTGCGGTAGTCCTGCTGCATCGCACCATGCTCGCATGGCCGTGCCCATACCGTTCGCACTGCGCGGCTTGCCTTGGGTTGTCTGTAGGAATGTTGTGCACCCAGCGGGCAGGGCGTCGAGAACCTGCTTGAGATACGGGTGCAGCGGGATGTCCACCAGAATACCGTCTCGGGTCTTCATCTTCTGCCTGCGGTATCTGAGCCTGCCGTCCTTGACGTTCGCTGGCCCGAGAGCCACCGCATCTGCTCTTGAAGTTGCGGTATGCAGCATGAGCGTCATGCACAGGTGTGCTGTGGTGCCCTCTGTGTGCGTCTCGTAGAACGCCGCGATCTCGTCTTCGGTCCATGTGTGGTGCCCGTCACCGCCTGTGGTGTACTTCTTGATCTCCCGTGCAGGGTTCGTGGGTATCAACCCATCTTCCCTAGCTTGGTCGAGCACTGCACGCCAGATGCGCAGGTCGTTGTTCGCAGCACCGGGAGTGTCGGCCTTTTGAGCCATGAACGCCTTGATGTGCCTGCGCTCCAGCAGGGCGATGGGCTTCTTGCCGTGCTCCTCGCGCAGCCGCTCCGAGATATAGCGGTACGCCTTCTGGGTTGTCGGGCCGAGCCGCTTGAACTCGCCCGAGAGATACCAGCGTTCGATCACGTGAGACAGACTACCGGGAGTGGAGCCTGAGAGAACCTTCCCGGCAGTCTGTCCCTGCTCAAAGCGTTCACCCTTCACTGCGGCAGTGTACCGCAAGATGAACTCCTCGCTACCGTACTCGGTGCCGAGGTTGACCGTGAACCCAGCCTTGCGGTATCGCCAACGTAGCTTCTTGTGGCGGTCGCGGTAGTGTGTCACGTTCGGGAACGCTTGTTGCTTCTTCATGGCCTTGGTTCCAGTTCGCATGTTGGCGAGCGTTAAACAGAACGGTAGCTAAGGTGCCGCAATAGGCTGGCTCGCTCCACTGGCTATGAGCGGTCGAACCTTCATCACGGCTAACACTGAAAAATTGACAAGCCCACTACAATCAGAGAAGTAGTTAATGAAAGTTTGCAAAGCGCGCCTAGAGTAGTGAAGCTACTTCACTAGAACTCTGTCTCTATCTCGTTCACCACTGCTACACAATAATGCATGTCGAACTGATCAATTTCAGCTTCTGCAACTGTTATATCGCAGTTATTGTCATGCTAAGCATTGGCGGTTGTAGAATGAAGAATGGAACCGCATACAGGTATGCTGTCCACTCCTCACAAATGAAATAGATATAGCATATCTATAATTATGGAAACTCTATGGTTAACTCTAATACGTTGGAATTATCTCGACTGTTGCGTTAAAGATAGCACATGCTATATTATATGAGTGATCATCTAGTTCAGAACTAGATCGCCACTCTGGTGTATAACAGTATATAATTAATCAGAAACTTGCATACTACAAGTATATATATCTGTTGCAGTACAAGTATCAGACTTTATCCAAACTGATATTAACTACATGAGTTAAGTTGCCTGTTATTGTGTATTACTAGTTCACCAACTAGTGTCAACCCACCCTCGATCAAGTATATATACTACTATATAACTACTTATGTATTATATCTAGTATCTACTTCTATATATTATTGTATAGATCTAGCATATGTATATCTAGTATAGTAGTGGTATGATTGTACTGCTATATGGATAGTTATGACAATTTCCGCTCGTCACGGCGGATGAAACAGATATCAGTTTTGACGATAAGTCATATAAACAAGGATATCAGTAATCCGGCTGAGCCGGTGCTTTGTCTTAGGACGAGGACTTAAGCGAAGCCGTTCAACTCTGGTATATTACTATTCGGGTATGACATTCGTCACGATGGTACAATTTACAGCAATCTGTCTGTCTTAGGACGGGACGTTAAGCGAAGCCGTTTAACTTCGGGTCGGATTAGCCATATAACACTGGCATCGGGTATTTGGGGGGGGTTGTGCGTTGGTTAGTCTTAGGACGGAGACATAGGCGCAGGGCTTGGCCGTCCGGGTTGTTTCATCTTAGGACGAAGGTATTACCTCGCATGCCCATCTCGGGCTGAGCGACTGCTGGTTCGTGGCGGTGATGCCTCCCGGTCGAAAGGGGATAGATACCACAGCGGAAACATGTTGCCCAACTCAGCGCAGACCCGGAAAATAGCCTCGCTGAGAAGCAAGCCGAGCCATCGGGCGGCAACCCCTGCCCAGAGAGACACAGGCCACCCAAGCGGCTCCCTGTGGCAGCGGCAGTAAGACCGGTTCCGCGCTCGCCATCCTCAACCCGAAGGCAATATCCGGTAAACCGACGCGCGGCCTATGCCGAGTTGACGGGCAATTTCGGATGCCCCTACGCCAGCCTTGTGCAACTCCATGACCTCTGGCGCTTTTGCCTGTGCTGTCGGCTTCCTGCCCCTGTACTTGCCCTCTGCCTTGGCCTTTGCGATACCTTCACGCTGTCGCTCCAGCATGATGTCGCGCTCGAACTCCGCTATGCTGCCGAGCATGTTGAGCATGAGCCTGCCTGTCGGTGTGGCTGTGTCGATACCTAAGCCGGTGATGCGCAGACTGGCACCCTTGTCAGTGATAACCTCCAGCACGTCCAGCAAGTGTCGTATGGATCGCGCCAGACGGTCCAGCTTGGTGACAACGAGCACGTCACCTGCGCGGATGAACTCCAGTGCCTCGACAAGCTGTGCCCGCTCTCGCACGTCAACGGATGACACCTGTTCGCGGAATATCTTCTCGCAGCCCAGGGCAAGCAGGTCGCGCTCTTGCGCCTCTATCCCCGCTGTCTGGTCCAGTGTGGAAGTCCGTGCATAACCAACTAACATCGCGTGCCCTCTCTATGTCTCACACAAGTCTTAAACGTTAGGCACCATGTGTCTCAAATAGTCAAGCACATTGTTAGTGAGACAGTCTGACTACTTCGCTGGTACGTACCTGTAGGGCAAGCCCTGTGAGACAGCTCATTACAAGCCCTGTGCCTGCGGTGCTTTGGCAACTGCTAGTTAAGCTGCCTGTGCAGGTGTGGCGTTTGGCACATAAGGAACGGGTGGCATGGGGAAGTTCCTGCGCACAGATACCTTAGATACCCCTGCGAAAAAATGTGTCGGAAAATTCGAAGGTTTCCTCTACTATGCGGAGATTGCAAAAAAAGGCATCTCACATGCGCAATTTAGGTAAGTTCTACTATCATCGGTATGGCACGCAGTTTGCCGTCTTATTGGGCCTCATTCTGGCGTTCGCTTTCGTTGCAGGAGCCGGGCTAACGCTGTGGCTTGCCGTTCCTCTGGGG
>NZ_JBGTFM010000498.1:0-4753 GCF_041747255.1 Blastomonas sp.
GTTTTTCGGCTTTTCTATCGTCTTTGTCTTCAGCGTTGCCATCTCGTTAGCGGGCCTTCTCTGGCGACCAAAACCACTCGATAACAACACCCACGGGACATAAAGCAATGGAACAAGCACCCCTCCATCTGGACATATCGAGCGCCCCTGACAACGGCGTCGCATACTGGACAAGCGCCGCTGATGGGGTGCAGCTCCGCATGGGACTATGGAAGCCTGAAAGGAATAGTCGCGGCACAGTGCTGATATTTCCAGGGCGCGGCGACTACATCGAGCTTTACGGCAATCTGATCACAGAGCTTGAACGGGCCGGATATTCAGCTCTCATCGTTGAATGGCGCGGACACGGCCTGTCAGGGAGAGTTGCCAGGAACCCAAAGGTAGGCCATGTAGAACACTTTTCCGACTACCAACAGGACGTCGCTGCCATGACCGCGGCCGCGCAACAACTGGACGTTCCGCAACCGTGGTACTTGATCGGTCACTCTATGGGGGCTTGCATCGCCCTTCGTTCACTCATCAACGGGCTTGATGTTGAAGCAGCTGCATTTACTGCGCCGATGTTCGACATTCAAATGGCATCATACGAGCGCGTTGCGGCGCGGCCCCTAACCTGGGCTATGCAAGCAATCGGCAAGGGACAAGTTTATGCACCCGGATTTAACGACGACAGCTATGTTTTCCGAAACAAGTTCGAAGCCAACACGCTGACCAATAGCTCTGAGAACTACGAACGCTGGATCATGCAGGGGCGCACGGTCCCGGAATTGCATACTGGCGGGCCAAGCATGAGCTGGCTCTATGCTGCATTGCAGGAAACCCGCAGCCTATCCAAACTTCCTTCGCCGGACATCCCCTGCGTATCGCTATGCGGCGATCAAGAGGAAACCGTCGGGGTTCTTGCAATCCGTGAGCGTATGAGCCGGTGGCCTCAAGGCAAGTTTGAGATTATCGCCAATGCCAAACACGAACTTTTCCTAGAGAAGTCCGATGTTCGGCAGGCCGCCATGGCAAAAATACTCAACTTGTTCGCCAGTTCCTGTCCAAGCTCATCATTATGCTGATGTCTGTTTTTATGGGTTTTAGAGGCGCAAGCCGAGACCTGCTTGGCACCTGATAGGCCCAAGAGGTGAGCCAAGAATACGGCCAGTCTATCCAAATGGTCGAACGATCGAGACTCTGACTGACGAATATCTGAATTGATCGTCGTATTGAAAATAGAGCAGAGCTTCGGTGGCTGATGGGGCGGTACGGGTCAACAGCACTGATGACACAACGATAATCAAGGTTTTGTAATGTAATATGCCAACACTCTTTTGTTCTATGATGCTCTAACGATACGGGAAGATAGAGCGTGAGAGAAGAAATTTACGCAGAACTTCTGCAATCGTGCCTGCAATCAGGCCAGCGAGCGGATTGGCAAAGAAAGTAGTAATTGCCGTGACCGCGATCACAGGTCGGCAGGAAGGCTTCGCGTCGATCAAACGGCGGCTGACAGCGAGTTCAACGGATGCGATCAGCAGCAGCGCGCCCAGAGTGGCGGCGGGAATTGATGAAAGTGCCGAACGTCTCAGTTCCTCTGGTAGCACCACCAAAATCAAAAGTCCGAAACCAAGCATGATCGGTGCCCCGCCGGTCCTTGCGCCAAATCGGTGATGCGCTGTCACCCCGCCCGCGCCGTGACACATCGGCAGGGCACCGAAGGGAGCGAGCAGCAGGTTGGCCGCGCCAGATGTGATGCAGAGCTTTCTAGGCGTCACATGGGCCGCGCGGCCCCCGAAGCTGTCGTTAGCCACCAAGGCCGTTAGGAAGACGGCGTTGGTCAGCGTCAGTGCCAACTGTGGTACGGCGAGGTCGGTGATTGCTACGCGAATATCTGCGAACTGCGGAATTTGCGGCATCCAGCCACCCATATTGGAAACGGGCCCATATGCCGAACCGGGATCGCCAAGCACGTGTCCGAGCGCAACACCGGCGAGGATGGTGACAAGTGCCGCATGAACGCCCCACCTCAGGGCGGCGATGGCCAGACCGAGCGATAGCGCGCCGATGATCATCTGGCCTTGCATCAGCCCGAGGGCGATCCATCCCAGCGACAGTCCCAGACCAAGCTGGAGGCCGGACAGGACAGATTGCGGAACCAGCCGCGCGATCCTGTCGATAATACCGCTCCCCCCGAGGATCAGCAGCGTTGCGCCCATGAACAGGCCGCTGAGCGCAATCGCGTCGGGTGTGATCTCGGTTGCGAGTGCGACGGCGGCGATGGCCTTCATCGGTTGGACGGGGATCGGAAGGCGGTAAATCAGACCCGAGGCGATGTAGAACAGCCCAAAGCCCATCAGAACGTGCTGGGCAGACATCCCGACAAGTGCGATTACGCCAATCGTCAGCGGCAGAAGCGTGCCAATATCGCCCAAGGCACCGTTCACCTCGCGAAGATCAAAGCGAAAACTGGGTTCGGGGTGGTTGCTCATCGCCTGTTCACTTGGTTTGATCGGCGGGCATGTTTTCCAAACCCTCTGAGTTGAAATAACTGTTCCGGATCATACTATACCTTTGAAATCCAATTTGCGGGAGCATTGATGCATGAAGTTGAGCGCACGGAATAAACTTGCGGGGACGATTACGGCGATCGAGACGGGCGCGGTGAACTCTACCGTACAGATCGACATTGGCGGCGGCACGAGCGTAACGGCCATGATTACCAATGCGTCTGTCGAGGATCTGGGGCTTGCGGTCGGCAAGACGGCTTATGCCATCGTCAAGGCGTCGGATGTCATCGTCGGCGCGGACTGACGCACCAGAGACGGCAGGCAGACCTTGCGGCCTGACGTGGTCGTCTCGACTGAAACGGCAATTCCGTAGACAGTGCTGAGGGTGTCCCCGGTTAGCACGTCCTGAGCCGGTCCGTGCGCGCAGGCCTGTCCTCCTTTCATCAACAGTACATATGCATCAAGGGCGAAGGCCTGATCGGGATCGTGCGTCGACAGAACGACGCCGCAGCCTTCGGTCGCCGCAGCATGGGACAGGGCCGAAATATGTGCCAAGACCTGCGCTTGATTTCCGAAATCAAGACTAGCGGTGGGCTCATCCATGACGATCAGCGGGGCCTCCTGCGCCAGGGCGCGCGCGATCAGCACAAGCTGGCGCTGTCCACCGGACAGGCGCGAATAGTCCCGGTGGGCCAGGTCGCCTATGCCAAGACGGTCCATGGCGCTGCGCGCCACTTCCCGGTCGCGTTGGCCGGGCTGCCCAAAGAGGCCAAGTCGCGCCGTGCGGCCCATCAGCACGACCTCTATGGCCTCGAATGGAAAGGGCGGGGCGTGCGCTTGGGGGACATAGGCAATCTGGCGCGCGATTTCGGCGCGGGACTGTGCCGTGATCGGTCTTCCTCCGAGCATCACCGTTCCGGCGAGCGCAGGCAAAAGTCCCAAGAGCGTGCGGAAAAGCGTGGTCTTGCCGCAGCCGTTTGGCCCTAGTAGGCACAGGATGTCCCCACTTCCAAGGCGGAGACTGAGGTCGGAGCCGATCTTGGTTGCGCCGTAGCCTATGGCAAGGTTCCGTGCCTCCAGCATCACGACCACCCGCGCCTGCCACGCGCCAGTAGCCAGACAAAAAACGGTGCCCCGATCACAGCCGTCAGGATGCCCAATGGCACCTCCACCTGCGCGATGGTGCGGGCCAGCGTATCGACGATCAGCAGATACCCCGCGCCGATCAGAACCGATACCGGTAACAATCTTCCAAAGCTGGGACCGACCAGCATCCGCGCGATATGCGGAATGACAAGCCCGACCCAGCCAACGACGCCAGCAAGCGCTGTGACACTCGCCGTGATGAGCGTGGCTGATGCAATCACCAGAAATCGCGTACGACCGACCTCGATCCCTAATGCGCGGGCCTCCTCGTCGCCGAGTGACAGCACGTTGATCTTCCAACGCAGCAGCGCCAGTGGCACAAGCCCGACCAGCACCATCGGCAAAGCGGGCCGGATGTCCTCGGTCGTGATCGCGGCGAGAGAGCCGAGCAACCAGAAAGTGATAGCAGGCAGCTGGTCATAGGGGTCGGCCATCACCTTGAGCAGCGATGTCGCGGCCCCCGCCAGAGCGCCGATCACCACGCCGATCAGCACAAGTGTCAGGGTCCGGTCGGTGTTCTGAACCATCGAAGCGACGAGTGTCACGAAACCCACGGCTACCATGCCGCCGACAAAGGCCGAGGCCTGGATCGCCGCGACGGGCAGCGACAGGAAAATACCAGCCACCGCACCCAGACCAGCCCCAGCCGAAACACCGAGGATATCGGGTGACACGAGCGGATTGCGAAACAAGGCCTGATAGCTGGCCCCGGCGGCGGCGAGTGCGGCCCCGACGAGCAAAGCCGCCGCGACGCGCGGCAGGCGAATGTTCCAGACCACGATCTGTGCCTGGCGGTCACCCCGTCCAACCAGTGCGGCCAATGTCTGGCCCGGTGTCAGCCCGTAGGGACCAATCATCACGGCTCCGAACGCCAGCAGGGCAAGACATATCGTTAATCCGCCCGCCAGTGTCAGGACAGGCTTTGACAGGCCTATTGTGGCGGTCGTCCCTCTGCCCACTCCAGCAACCTCCACGATTGAGCAACCTGTTGTCTGGAAATTCTGCTGAGAGGGGGTCAGGCATCCTGGCATTCCCACTTGATGTAGGCCTTTGTGTCGGAGGCCCATTTGTCGTCGATCTCGACCAGCACGGCGCTGACGAGTCGCAACAGCGCG
>NZ_JBGTFM010000499.1:0-4375 GCF_041747255.1 Blastomonas sp.
CGTTGTACGATTGGCCCTCCGGGCCAAAGCGCCATGGCACGCGCCAGCTACGTGGTGAGCGCGCGCGCCATGGCGCTCAGCGCCCAGCCACTGGCCTGATTTTGCGCCGCCACGTGGCCGGATTTGTCTCCGCCGTTGACACACGCCGTACTCCGCCAGATGACCGCGCAGCGCATTGATCGTCTGGGTGCGCTGGCGAACCAGAAGCTCCCGCGTCCGGTACGCCATCGCCGCCGCCTGCTGAGCCTCTGACTTTGGAGCCACGAACCGCATCGTCGGGCGGGCGGCGGCCTCGGCGATCGCCTCGGCATCAGCCATGTCGTTTTTCTGCCGTTTCACAAACGGCTTGACGTAGGCAGGCGGGGTCAGCTTCACCGCGTGCCCCAGCTCGGCAATTGCCCGCGCCCAGTGATGGGCGCTCGCGCAGGCCTCCATCGCCACCGTGCAGCGCGGCTGCTCGGCGAAAAACTTCAGCACCTGAAGGCGCGTCAGCTTCCGCCGGAAGACGATCGACCCGTCGGCCGCCGAGCCGTGCGCCTGAAACACGTTCTTCGCCAGGTCCAGACCGATGATGCTCAATTCATTCATGGACGCCCCCTCTCAGCGATGCCGAAACACCCAGCACCGTCGCACAGAGCCGTCGGGGGGCGTCCACCCCATCGGTTACGCTTCGCCGATTAGAAGAGCAAGCCGTATGGCGAGAAAAAGTATGGCGAATACAGCTCGCGATAATTCTGGTGACGCAGTTTACGAACATTTTACTATCAAAATCACCGATTGCTTTATATGAAACGTTCCTTGACCCGCCGCATTTAAGCTTGGTAAAGCATGCAAACCTGTGGAGCGATCAACTGCGCTGTCTGACACAGGTTGCTTCGGGCCTCGCAGCGAGCGCAAGTGGATATCATGGAGAACACAAGCACTACTAATCAACTTTTGACAGCAATCGTTATTCTGCTGGCCCTTGCAGTAGTCTATTTTGCTAAAGACATAGTGCTACCGACTGTGCTGGGGTTCTTGGTGGCGCTGACACTGGGACCTTGGGTGCGGTGGCTCTCACGTCGAGGCATCCCTTCTCCGATTTCGGCTGCGGTTCTCATTTTTGGATTTGCAGGGCTGATGGCGATCGCGGTCTTTCTGCTGAGCGGGAAGGTAACCAGCTGGTTCGATGAAATTCCCCGGATTTCGGGGGAACTGCGCAACAAACTTCGCGGTTTCGCCGCTTCAGTTGCGGCAATTCAAGACGCGTCGGATCAAGTCGAGAAACTGGCCCAGGGCGGAGAAACTACCGTCAATACAGTAGTCCTGCAGCAACCCGGCTTGCTGACTACAGTCGTCAGCAACCTTGCCAGTTTCGTCACCTCACTGGGAGCTGGCCTCGTCCTGGCATTGTTCCTCCTGTCATCTGGCAATCTATTTTACGTCAAAATTGTCGAGTCATTTCCCACCTTTGGCGATAAAAGGCGCGCACTGACTGCGATATACGAAACTGAACAAATAATGTCAGGATATATTATAGCAATTACTGTCATCAACGTAGTGCTTGGGGTCGCTATCGGTGTCGCAATGTATCTGCTGGGGATGCCTTATGCGTTTGTTTGGGGCATTGCCGCCTTTTGTCTGAATTATTTGCCTTTTTTGGGTGGTCTTATCGGCACGCTTGGCGTTGGAGCCTTTGCGATAGTTCATTTTGACAACATTTACTATGCGATGCTCGCTCCCGTCGTCTATCAGCTACTCACAGTGATCGAGGGTCAATTCCTCACACCGATCCTGCTGGGGACGCGATTACAGTTAAACGCCGTCGCTGTGTTTTTAACGGTGATCATCTGGACCTGGCTCTGGGGAATTCCGGGGGCGCTGATGGCAGTGCCGATCGTGGCGCTGATAAAGGTGCTCTGCGATCATGTGCCCTCGCTTGCCACGTTCGGCAACTTCCTGAGCGGCCGCGCCATCGACCCAGCTCCACCGGCATAAACAAAGCCAACCAGTCACTCCCGAAACTGCGGCGTCAAGCGGAACACGGAGACACGATGCTGGCGGTCTCCACAATAAGTTCGCGACTGAGACGTTGCGACATGCGGTCACCCAAAGCCATGAAAGCACTACACGAATTACGTCAGACGCCATCCGCCAAGACACTATTTGAATCGGGCACTGATTCGGGTAAGTCGGCGTCAGGCTGTTGCGGCCAAGGCGGCGAGGAACGCCCGCGGCTCGAGGATCGGCAGGCTTCGGTACGGCGACATGATCAGCAGATCCTTGTCGCCAGTCACCAGGCAGCCAGCGTCCCCGGCCAGCGCCGTCTCGAGCAGCTTGTCGTCGTCCGGGTCGCGGCAGCCGAAGACCGCACCGCTGATCGCAACCCATTCCGACGCCGCTTGCACCTGGACGATGAAGCGATCGCGCGCATCGGCGCTGACGTAGCGGTCGAACTTCGGGCGGGTGAGCCGACTGCGCAACTCCTCGTAGGTCTCGTCGCTGAAAATGAGGACGCCGCCCGCTGCGCGAACCGCGTCGATCGTCGCGCGTGGCGGGCCCTTGGGCTGAAGCGCGGCGCTGATGAGGACGTTGGTGTCGAGAACGATGCGGTCAGCTCTCATCTGCCAGCAAGGCGTCGAGCTCTGCGTCGGTCAATCCGTTGGAGGCCGCCTCGACGCCGATCTCGTCCATGGTGGCGGTCAGTCGCTCCCAGGCGATGCCCCGGAGGCGCTCGTACTGCTGCATAGACATCATCACCCCCACGGGCCGGCCCTTCTTGGTTACGCGCACGGGCGCACCCTGCACGGCGTCGAGCAGCTCACCGAAGCGGTTCTTGGCGTCACGGGCGGCGATTTCTCTCATGAGGCCATCATATCCATTATGGGCGCCGGCTACAATCAGAAGCGTCCTCCCGAAGGTCGGGTAACGGCATGCGCTGTCAGCACGGCTTCCCGCTCACACAAGGCGATTCTTGATCATTCGAGGGTGCCAGCGAGAACCGCGCTGGAGGCGACGTGTCTTCGAGGTGCGTAGTTGCGAGGCCGGTGGAGCGCGACCGCCGAGGTGAAGCGCAGCGCCGTCAAAGGATAGGCAAGAAAACATAGGTTTTCTTGCCTATCCGCCTGCACTCCTCGCAAGGTTGCTCCAGGGACGGATCAACGGTCAAGATACTCAGGCAAACAAACAGCGGCAGGAAACAGGCGAGCCCTGCGAGTTTCCTTATCAGACCGATGGGTGTTGGCCTGAAGATCAGGTTACGCCCGCGTCTCCACCCTCGATCAGAACCCCGACCTTCAGCATGACGCCCTGATGAAGGCCGGCTGCGAGAAGATTTTGGTCAATCAAGTGAGCGGCTCGACGGCCGTCCGTCCCGGGCTTGAGAAGGCGAAGGAGCTGCTGCGCGCGGGCGATGTCAATGGACACCCAGATTTACGAGATATGGCGACACCCACCGTTACGAGGTGTCGCGCAACGGTAGCGGGCGCGGAGGGCGCGCTGACCGCAAGGGGCGCGGAGGGCGCGCTGACCGCAAGAGATGGGGTGGTTGCCGCCCTCCCCAGACGGCATCGCGATGTGCCAGCGTGGTGTTGTGAAAGATCCACGAAGCGGAAAGGGCGGCGAGATGAAGGATACGATGATCGGGGTGGACCTGGCAAAGCGCGTCTTCCAGGTTCATGGCGCTTCGATGCGCGGCGAGGTGCTGTTTCGCCGGAAGCTGACACGCGAGCAGTTCCGGACGTTCATGGCGACGCAGGCCCCGGCGGTGGTGGTGTTCGAGGCCTGCGGCGGCGCCAGCTACTGGGCGCGAGAGATGGCGGCGCTCGGTCATGAGGTGCGGCTCGTCGCGCCGCAGTATGTCCGGCCCTTCGTGAAGCGCCAGAAGAACGACGCCGCAGACGTTGAGGCCATCGTGATCGCAGCTCAGCGGCCCGAGATGCGCTTTGTCGCGCCGAAGACTGCGGAGCAGCAGGCGCGGGCCGTGCTGTTTCGCGCCCGCGAACGGCTGGTGCACCAGCGCACCGAACTGGTGAACGCGCTGCGCGCGGCGCTCTACGAGTATGGCTACACCATCCCGCAGGGCATCGGCCACCTCAAGCGCATCGAGGCAATCGTCGAGGAGCCCCACAGCGACCTGCCGGTGCTGGTGCGTGAGGAATGCCGGGACCTTCTGGCGCAGATCGCCGAGAAGACGTCGCGCATCGACGCGCGCACCGGTCGGATCAAGACGCTGGCTTCCGAGACAGACACCGCGCGCCGCCTGCAGACCATGCCAGGCGTCGGTCCCATCACCGCGCTGGCCGTTGAGGCCTTCGCGCCCCAGATGGCGCAGTTCCTCCGGGGCCGGGACTTCGCTGCCTGGCTGGGCCTTGTGCCACGCCAGCGATCGTCCGGT
>NZ_JBGTFM010000500.1:0-1555 GCF_041747255.1 Blastomonas sp.
TCCGCGATCCCGGCGGCGACCGCGCGGCGCACCGCCTCGCCCACCGATCCCGCGACCGCGACATGATTGTCCTTGATCATCGCCGCATCCCACAGCCCCATGCGGTGGTTGGCCGCGCCGCCCATCCGGGTGGCGTATTTCTCGAGGTGGCGCAGCCCGGGCAGCGTCTTGCGCGTGTCGAGCAGCGTGCAGTCGGGATTGTCCATCGCGCGGACATAGTCGCGCACCATGCTGGCGATGCCCGACAGGTGCTGGACGGTGTTGAGCGCGGCGCGCTCGGCGGTCAGCATGGCGCGGGCATTGCCCGACAACCGCATCAGTCCGGTGCCTGCCGGCACCCCCTCGCCCTCTGCGACCAGCGTTTCGATGGCCATCTCCGGATCGAGCGCGCGGAAGAACGCGGCGGCGATCGGCAGGCCGGCGACGACGATGGCATCGCGGCTGTCCATCACCCCGGAAAAGCGCGCCTCGGCGGGGATCACGCTCTCGCTGGTGACATCGCGCCCGCCGCCGGGCAGCCCCTCGCCGAGATCCTCGGCCAGGGTGGAGCGGACGAATGCGGTCAGATCGAAGCCGGGAAGGGTGAAGGCGGTCATATCGGCGGAGTGGCGCAGATCGGCGGCGGGCTCAAGTCTGCGGTGCGCGGGCGTGAACATCCATTCAACCACTTCGGTGGTTCCAGCCGAATACGGCATTAAGCCTGTATTGCTGAAGCGCCCGGCCCGGCCTATTTGCAACACGTCATCCAAATGGATGGTGGGCCAGTTTCTTATGCGACCCGGAAACTGGCCCAATTATCTTTTTATATGGTCACTTTTCAGCTGCCTGGGTGCAGTTGGCTGTACTTCATAATCCAGCATTCCTGCCCCGTATATTGTTTTTAGACCCCCCATAATTGGAAATTACTATGTCATCAGCCCTTCATGATATCGTCGATACTGCTGTTGCTGCCGGAGCGTTCGAAACTCTCGTTGCTGCCGTGACCGCCGCGGATCTTGGTTCAACCTTGAAGGGCGAAGGTCCCTTTACCGTGTTTGCCCCGACCGATGATGCTTTCGCCAAACTGCCCGCGGGAACGGTCGAAGACCTCGTGAAGCCAGAAAACAAGGCCAAGCTTGCAGCGATTCTGACCTATCACGTGATGTCCGGCAAAGTGATGGCCGCTGATGTCGCCGGACAGAAGCTCGAACCTGCGACCGTCAACGGCGCGACGCTGCACGTGGATGGTACCGATGGCGTGACGGTCAATGGCGCCAACGTGGTAACGGCGGACATCGAGTGCACCAATGGCGTGATCCACGTCATCGATGCTGTGTTGATACCCGAAGGCTAATCAATTTCGGCAAGCCTCAATCATGCCCGGTGTCCGCATCGGGCATGATTGCTGGCTCTGGGCAATGGGCCTGCGCGACCCAAATCAATGCACGAAGCGCGCCACCACGTCGCGATAGCTGCGGCTCACCTTCACCTCGGCGCCGCTGTCGAGCACCAGGAAGCACTCGCCATTGGTGTGCGGCTTGACCTGGCGGACCTGGTCGAGATTGACGATGGTCGA
>NZ_JBGTFM010000501.1:0-1593 GCF_041747255.1 Blastomonas sp.
GAGGAGGCGCGGCGCATGCCCGCCGATATCGCCAAAGGCCTTGCCCGCGCCGGCGTGTTCAACATGGTCCGTCCCAGGAGCCTGGCCGGGCTCGAGATGCCGCCGCTCGATCTGGTGAGCGTGCTGCATGCGATCGCGCGCGCCGAGGCCAGCACCGGATGGTGCGCGATGATCGGCGCGACCACCGCGATCAACGCCGCGTATCTGCCGCACGAGGTGGCGGCGCAAGTCTACGCCGATCCGCATGCGATCACCGGCGGGGTGTTCGCGCCGATGGGCCGCGCCGACGACTTGGGCGATCACTACAAGGTCTCCGGGCGATGGCAGTGGGGGTCGGGCAGCGCCAATTGCGATTGGCTGTGCGGCGGCGCGATGGTGTTCAAGGACGGCGAACTGCAGCGCTTCGACAACGGCGCGCCGTATCACCGCATGATGATCTTCCCGGCAAGCGAGGTTGCACTGCTCGATACCTGGCACGTCATGGGGATGAAGGGCACCGGCTCGGGCGACATCGCGGTCAAGGACGTGATCGTGCCCAAGGCGCGCAGCGTCTCGCTGATCGCCGACCAGCCGGTCGAGCAGGGGCCGCTTTATCTGTTCCCGGTGTTCGGGCTGCTGGCGATGGGCGTGGCATCGGTGGCGCTCGGCAATGCGGCGGGCGCGATGGATGAGGTCAAGGCTTTGGTGCGCGCGAAGAAGCCGCAGGGCGGTCAGCGCACGATGGCCGAACGCAGCACCGTGCAGACCGACCTGATGCGCGCCGAAGCCAGACTTGCATCCGCCGAGGCGTTTTTCCGTGAGAGCATTGCGGCATGCTGGGATGGCGCAACGATGCGGGGCGAACTGACGGCGGAGGAACAGGCGCGGCTGCGGCTCGCGGCAACGCATGCGACCGAAACCGCCGCCGATGTCGCCAAAACCGCGTTCACCATCAGCGGCGGCAGCGCGGTGTATATGACCAGCGGTTTGCAACGCCGGTTCCGCGACGCACATGTCGCAACCCAGCATATCGCGACGGCAAGCAGCGTTTACGAATTGGTCGGACGGGTGACGCTCGGCCTGCCCACCGATACCGCGATGCTCTGAGTATGCGTTAACCCGCCCCGTCGCCGATCAGCGTGAACGGTGCCCAGGCGTTGGGGTGAGCGAGCGTATCAACGTCGCTGTCGGCGGACGCATCGTTGCGGATTTCGCGCATCGCTTGCGCAAACGCCTCGGCGCGCGACAGGCCGGGTGTATCGCGCGCGATTTCGATGGTGCGCACCGTCATCCGCGCAGCGACGTCATCGCGCACCGGCCAATGCGAGGCGAGCAGGTTGCGCGCCCCGGCATAGAAAAACGCGCGGGCGAGGCCGGAGAGGCCCGGTGCCCCCTGCGATCCATCACCCGCTGCGGTGTTGCAGGCCGACAAGATCACCCAGTCCGCGTCGAGTTTCAGCGCGGCGACCTCTGACGCGGTGAGCAGCCCGTCATCGGCCTCGCTGGGGCTGTCGGGCGGGGTGAACACAAGCCCCGGTTCTGCCGCGCCCTCGATCTCGCCCGCCATCAGCCCGTGTGTGGCCAGCGCAATGATCCGCGCAGACGCGAGATCGG
>NZ_JBGTFM010000502.1:0-4941 GCF_041747255.1 Blastomonas sp.
CCGCCACCCCCGCCGCCGCCGAAGCTGCCCGTGTCCTGCACCGGTTGCGGCAGGGGAATAGGAATCGGCGCCTGCTGGGTGGTGATCGTGATCACCTGTGGCTGGGCCTGCACTGGCCGGGCCACAATGGTGCGAGCGCGCTTGATCTTGCGCGCCGGAGCAGCCCGCGCAATTGTGCGACCGCGCAATGGCTTGGACGTCTTGGCCTGCTTGTATTGCTTGACCTGCGCAGGCGGTGTATCGGCGACATGCACCGCCCCGCCACCGATGATCGCGCCGCCACACGTGCAAGCACACAATTTTGCCAAAGCCATCCGTACAGACATAGTTTTCTCTTTCGGATCAATAAACTCCGGGGTGACAGAACCATTGTTAACCGTCAGACCGGGTTCCGGGTATCTAAGGCAAGCCAGAATAAAGTGTTAATCTCAACAGCGTTAACCCTGTTTTGCCCGGCACAGGAAGCAGAAACGCCAAACCCTATGGCACTGCGCACCGTCTGTCCCGAATTGGAACCATAATCTTTGCACAGATTAAATGATTAAGCCGCAGCGCACGGTTGCCGCTGCGCCGGGCCCAGCCGCATGCGGTTGCGAAAATAGCAACAAAAATCTCGCAAAACATCCAGCTTTTGCCGCTTGTGCGGCCATGACCTGCTGGCTATAGGCGCGGTCATATAGAGACCGTTCGGCGGTGGTTGAGGCAGGCCACACACCGGCGGAAATGCACTTCCTCCAGGAGTATGCAATGGCGTCCATTTCGACGGCAATCGACGATATCGATGTGCTGGCAAAGGCACGCAAGAATATTGCGGGCGAATATGTCCCCTCAGACGACGAAGACTATATGAATGTTCGGCAGATGGATTATTTCCGGGCATTGTTGCTGGAATGGAAACGGTCGATTCTTGCTGCATCCAAGGGCACGCTACAGCAGTTGCAGGACGGCCCGATGCGCGAGCCCGACCTTAACGACCGTGCCTCAAGCGAGACCGACTGGGGCATCGAACTGCGCACCCGTGACCGTCAGCGCAAGCTGATCACCAAGATCGATTCTGCGCTGCGCCGGATCGATGAAGGCGAATACGGCTATTGCGAAGTCACCGGAGAACCAATCGGCCTTGGCCGACTGGTCGCACGGCCGATCGCCACGATGACGGTGGAAGCGCAGGAAGCGCACGAGCGCCGCGAAAAAATATCACGCGACGATTGAGGGTGTCACGCGGCTGAATTGTCCGCTGCTCAGATAGACAGCGCGACGCGAGGGACCATACGCAGGTGCGATGCGCGGCGCACATGCCCCACAACAGCGCGTGAATTTGGCGCGTGCGGGGAACTCCGCTCTGCCAGCCATGCAAATCCTTGGCATTGAAGTGACTTTGCCTTGCCAGGCACGCCCATGCAAAAAAAATGTTCCGTATCGACTTTTTTCAGGAACCAAGTTTCGCATCGGTGGTTTCATTGGAAGGACGATGTTAAGCCCCCTCCAACGTCGTCCTGTCTAATATGAGCCCGGGCGCGCGATCCTCCCCCCTTCTCATTGCGCCCGGGCTTACTTATCCCAGCGAAAATTTGAACGTATGCGCACCCGCAAAAGGGTTGTGCCGCGATCGCGCTTGCAAAACCCGCTTACGTTGCGCAGGCTGGCGAAGTTCGGGTCGCACCAACTTGCATGTGCATACGCTTTTGCACGCGTCGGGGCCTGTCATGCGATCACCATTGATCCAACGCACCGCCAGACAGATCGCTTGGGCATCAGGTTCCAGTTGGGCATGGACTTGCATCGCGTTGACGCTCTGCGCCCCGATACCGCCTGCACAGGCGATGCAGAATTCACCCGGCACCAAAGCCACCGCGCCCGCTCAAACACCGGATGACGCACAACGGCTCGCCGAGATCGAACGCTATCGCGCCATCGATGCAGAAGCTTATGCCGCGAAGGACTACGCGCGCGCTGCCGAGGCTTCTGCCCAAGCGCTCTTGCTCGCTGAGCCTCTCGGTGAGGGCAGCTTGATCTTTGCCCGCGCGCTGAACGACCATGCGCTCAACCTCACCTTCGGCGGCCGCGCAGCCGAGGCGCTGCCGTTGGCGCAGAAGGCGGTGCAGCTCTATGCCGCGCAACTGGGCAGCGACCATCCCGATACGCTCAACGCTCAGAACAATCTTGGCTTTGCACTGGCGGGCACGGGACAGGTGGCTCAGGCTCTCGATGCCTATCGGATTGCGTACGAAGGGCGGCGCGAGAAGCTGGGCATGGACGATCCGGCAACGCGCGACAGCGCCGCCAATCTGGCGCTGATGCACTACAATCTCTCGCAGCGCGACGAGGCTTTGGTGGTGCAGCAGGCCCTGGTCGATTCGATGCGCGCCACCCCGGGCCCCGATGATCCGGCGACCATGCGCGAGCAAAAAACGCTGGGCAGCCTGTTGTCCGAACTGACCCGTTTTGCTGAGGCGCAGGCGCTGCTTGCCGATGTTCTGACACGGCAGGAGCGCATTCTCGGCCCCGAGCATGAGGACAGCATCGCGACGCTGACCCTGCTGGGCACAGCTTTCGAAAAGGCCGGAGACTATGCCCGCGCCGAACCCTTGTCGCGCGAGGCGCTGCGCCGCGCCAGCGCGGTCCACGCCCAGGACCATGACGATGTGCTGCTCGCTGTGGTCAACCTTGCCAATGTGCTGACCGCGCAGGGCAAATACGACGAGGCGCGATCGCTTGTTGATCCAAATCTTGCCATTGCGCGACAAACGTTCGGTCCGGCAGGCGATGCAACGCTCGGCCTCACCATGCTTATGGCGCAGATCGACCTGCATCAGGGCCGGTTCGCTGATGGCCTCAAGTTGGCCACCGAAGTACAAACCGCAGTAGAGCAAACCTATGGCGCTCATCACCCCTATGCGTTCTACGCGCGGGGCATACAGGTGGCGCTGATGCTTGCCGCCGGACAATATAGCGAGGCAGAACCGCTCGCCAGAAACCTGGTCGAAAGCAGTAACACGGTGCGCGGCCCGACAAGCCGTGACACCATGGCATCGACCAGCAATCTGGCGCTGGTGCTGACCAATCTGGGCAAGCTGGCCGAAGCCGAGCCTTTGTATCGCGACCTGATAGAGACGCAACTGCGGGTGCTTGGCCCCGATCATCCCGACACCATCGCCGCGCAAAACAACCTCGCGCTTGTCCTCAACACCGGCGGTCGCTTCACAGATGCCGAACAGGTTTTGTTGACGGCACAGGCTGCGGTGCTGGCCAAGTTCGGCAACCGCCATCCATTGTGGCTGCAGACCGCCAACACGCTGGCGGTTGTGCTGGGCCGTCAAGGGCGCAATGACGAGGCCGTCCAGCTTTATCGTGGCACCTTGGAGGCATTGCGCGAGACGCAGGGCGAAAATCACCCGACAACCATCCAGGCCGAGGCGAACCTCGCAACCACATTGCTACAGCAAGGCAGGTTGGATGATGCCATCGCGATCAACCGCATCGCACTGGCGCGCAGCAGGGCCAAGCTTGGTGACGACAGCCTGGTGACGACCTCAACAGCCAGCAATCTGGCGCTTGCGCTGCTGTTTAACCGCCAGCCTGAAGAGGCAAGGCCGCTGCTCGAGGCGATTGTGGCGAAACCGCTCGATGTGCTGCCGCAGCAGCATGTCTTCCGGCTGACCACGCAGAACAATCTGGCGCTGCTGTATCGCAGAATCGGCGAGCCTTTGCGTGCCGACGCGCTGATCGACCAGACGCTGGCGGTGCAGATGCAAATCTTTGGCCCCGATCACCCCGACACCATCGATTCGCTCGGCAATCAGCTGCAGCTGCGCCTCACCGAGCCCGAGCTGGCCGGAACCGCCATCGTCCCGGGACGCCAGATGATGAAGAGCCTTGCGCTCCGGATCACGGGGGCGACCTCTGATCTTGGCAGTGAAGCGCAAAGGCTGCGCGACCGGACCAGCTTTTCCTCCTATTATCCGCTCGCCGCTGATGCGATGTGGCTCGCGCGTGCGCAGGACCCCAAGACGATTGCGGCAGAGGCGCTTGCGGCGATCCAGAATGCGGTCGCGGGCGGGGCGAACGATGCGATTGCGCAGATGGCGGCGCGCGGGCTGGCTGATTCCATCGATCCGGCGCTGGGCGACCTGGTGCGCGAACGCGAAACGCTGGCGAGCGGCTGGAGCGAGAATGCGCGGCTGTACAACGAGGCGCTGGCCAGCACCGCGCCCGGCAGTGCCGCGCTGCGCGAAAACCTTATCAACGCGCGCGATGCAATCACGCAGCGGATTTCGGCCATCGACAGCCAGTTGCGCGCGCAATTTCCCCAGTATTTTGCATTGATCCGCCCCGAACCGCTCACCGAAGCGCAGGCGCAGGCGATGCTGCGCGATGACGAGGCGGCGTTGCTGATCGTGCCCGCCTATACGGGCACCCATATCATCGCGCTGACCAGCAAGGGCATGCAGTGGCACCGTTCCGACTGGGATGCCGCCAAGGTTGCCGCAGCGGTCAAACGGCTGCTGTGGGACGTCGGCGCCAATGTCGAGGTCGATCTGCTGGAAGACGCCGAATGGTCGAACGAGGGCGAAGGCGTCTATCCGTTTGACCGGGGCACCGCGTTCGACCTCTATACGCAGCTGATCGCGCCCGTGGCGGGCACCATCACGGGCAAGCGCCATGTGTTCATCGCGGCGGCGGGCGCGCTGTCGTCGCTGCCCTTCGGCCTGCTGGTCACCGAGGCACCGCGCGGGGCGGATGGCGACCCGGCGAACTTGCGCAGCACCAAATGGTTCGCCGATGCCCATGCGCTGATCCAGATCCCCTCGCTGCAATCGCTGCAATTCTTGCGCGGTGGCGTGGATCGATCACCTGCTGCATTGACCGGAAATCTTACGTTTCGAGGATTTGGCGATCCGGTGCTGGAGGGACCCGCAGAGCAGCGTGGCGGCGGCGGGC
>NZ_JBGTFM010000503.1:0-2720 GCF_041747255.1 Blastomonas sp.
GCAATGCGCTGGTGATCGACAAATGGTTCTCGTTGCAGTCCGGGTCGATGCATCCGCAGGTTTACGAGCAGACACTGGCGTTGATGAAGCATCAGGACTTTACGCTCACCAACCCCAACCGGGTGCGTGTGCTCTACTGGCCGTTTGTCGGCAACCAGGTGGCATTTCACCACGGAAGCGGGCGAGGTTATACTATGCTCACCGATCTGATCATCGCGCTCGACCCGATCAATCCGCAGACCGCCGCGCGGTTCATTGCACCACTCGGCCGCTGGCGTCGCTTTGACGAGGCACGCGCCACGCTGATGCGCGCGGCGCTTGAGCGCATCCTCGCGCAGCCCGGCCTGTCGAAGGATACCACCGAACAGGTGGTCAAGAGCCTGGGATGAAGTGCCAACCTTGGCGGGCGCGTTGCAAACCTTCTCCCTTGATGGGAGAAGGATACGCAGCCTTGCCGAGCGCAGCGAGGCTAGGCGCAGTTGGATGAGGGTGAGCGGCGTATCGCTACGGTTGCATTCACCCTCACCCAGCTTCAACTAATTCGCTGCGCTCATAAGTCTGCGCAGCCCTCTCCCATCGAGGGAAAGGGGTAAATCGGGAAAGCGCTTTGAAGGACACCATCCCCCTGCTTACCTCCCCCGCGCTCGGCGACCTACCTCACGGCTTCACCGGTCGGCGCGGCGGGGTGTCGACTGGCATTGTCGCTGGCCTCAACGTCGGTCTTGGATCGCACGACGATCCGGCAGCCGTGCACGAAAACCGGCGACTGGCCGCATCCGCGATCCTGCCCGGTGCGGCATTGGTTACGCTGCATCAGGTGCACAGCGCCGATGTCATCCATGTGACCGAACCCATCCCGGTAGACGCGCGGCCCAGGGCTGATGCTATGGTCACCGACCGGCCCGGCTTGCTTCTGGGCGTGCTGGGCGCGGATTGCCCGCCGATCCTGTTTGCCGACGTCCGCGCGCAAATCATCGGCGCAGCGCATTCGGGCTGGAAGGGTGCGTTTGCGGGCGTCGGCGAGGCGACCGTGGCTGCAATGGAGTGGCTCGGCGCCGACCGTACCCACATCGCCGCCGCCATCGGCCCGTGCATCCAGCAGAAAAGCTATGAGGTCGACGCCGGCTTTTTTGAGCGCTTCGCTCAGGCCGATGCCGCCAACGAGCGCTTCTTTCGCGAAGGCAAGCCCGGTCATTACCAATTCGATCTGGAAGGCTATATCGCTGCACGGGTTGCCGCGTTCGGCATCGGCACGGTGCATTGCTCTGGCATGGACACCTATGGCAATGAAGCGGACTATTTCAGCTTTCGCCGGGCCACCCACCGGGGCGAGCCCGATTACGGGCGGCAACTGGGGGCCATAGGGCTGGTAGACTAGTTTCTCCTCACCCGTTTGCGGGAGGGGAGATTGATGAGGGGCAGGTTTTGCGCAACATCTGGGGTTTGATCGCTGGCGCGGCGGGCTTTGCGCTCACCTTGATCACCCCGGGGCCGGCGGGCATGGAGCCGCAGGCGTGGAGCACCGCAGGCCTCGTGTTCTGGATGGCGGTATGGTGGATGACGCAAGCCGTGCCGCTGACCGTCACCGCGCTGCTGCCTTTCATCGTGCTGCCGCTGACCGGGGTGATGAGCGCCAATGACACGGCGTCCGAATATTATTCGCCGATCCTGTTCCTGATTCTCGGCGGCGCATTCATTGCGCTGGCCATCGAGCGGGTCGGGCTGCACCGGCGGCTGGCGCTGGCGATCATCAACCAGTCGGGCCAAACGTCGACGCAGCTGCTGGTCGCCTTTATGATCGCCACTGCCGCGCTGTCGCTGCTGATTTCGAACACCTCGACCGCGCTGATCATGGTGCCGATTGCCAGCGCGGTGCTGCTTGCTGGCGGGCTGGCCGACAAGGAAACCGAGGGTTTTGCCGGGGCATTGATGATGGGCATCGCCTTTGCCGCCTCGATTGGCGGGCTGGGCACTTTGGTGGGATCGCCCACCAATGCGATTGCGGCGGGTCTGCTCAACAAGACCTTGGGCATGGACATCGGCTTTCTGTCATGGGCGGCCTATGGCATGCCGATCGTGATCCTCGGCATCCCGATCTGTGCGTTCATCGTCGCGCGGGTGCAAAGGCTTGGCAGCCACCCGTTCGATGTCGACACCGCGCGCGCCGCGATTGCCCAGCAAGATGCGTGGAGCGTGCCCGAAAAGCGCCTCGTGCCGGTGATCGCGCTTGTGGTGATCGCCTGGATGCTGCAGCCATGGCTCAGCGGCCTGCTGCCCGCAGGCGCGCTGACCGATGGCAGCGTCGCGATCATCGGCGGCATCGCCTTGTTCATCCTGCCCGACGGCACCGGGAGGCCGCTGCTCACATGGCCAGAGGCGAACCGCGCACCATGGGACGTGATCATGATGTTCGGCGGCGGGCTGGCGCTGGCCGCCGGGATCATCGCATCGGGGCTGGATATCTGGCTGGGCACCGCGCTTGAGCCGTTGGCGGCGGTGCCGCTGATCGTGCTGGCCTTCGCATTGGTAGCGCTGGTCATCCTGATCACCGAATTTGCCAGCAATGTCGCCACCGCAAGCGGCGTGATGCCCGTGGTCGCCAGCCTGATCGTCGCGCTGGGGGTCGATCCGGTGCTGCTGGCGATGCCGGTGGCGATGGCCGCGAGCTGGGGCTTCATGCTGCCATCGGGCACCGGCCCCAATGCCATCGCCTGGGCCAG
>NZ_JBGTFM010000504.1:0-2966 GCF_041747255.1 Blastomonas sp.
CCGCGCCGCGCGACACCGCTGCGCCCGCGCCCGCGCCCGCCCCTGCCGCCGCTGCTGCGTTCGAAACCGACATTCCGCATGAGAAAGCCAAGCTTTCCAACATGCGCAAGACCATCGCGCGCCGCCTGACCGAGGCCAAACAGACGATCCCGCACATCTATCTCACGCTCGATATCCAGCTCGACAAGCTGCTCAAGCTGCGCGCCGAGCTCAACAAGGCGCTCGAGGCGCAGGGCGTGAAGCTTTCGGTCAACGATCTGCTCATCAAGGCGCTCGCCAAGGGGCTGATGCAGGTGCCCAAGTGTAACGTCAGCTTTGCGGGCGATAGCCTGATCAGCTACAGCCGCGCCGATGTCTCGGTCGCGGTCAGCACGCCTGCGGGCCTGATCACGCCGATCATCGCCAGCGCCGACACCAAGGCGGTAGGCGCGATCTCGACCGAGATGAAGGAGCTTGCGGGACGCGCCAAGGAGGGCAAGCTTCAACCGCACGAATATCAGGGCGGTACCGCCAGCCTTTCCAACATGGGCATGTTCGGCATCAAGCATTTCGAGGCGGTGATCAACCCGCCGCAGGGCATGATCATGGCCATCGGCGCGGGCGAAAAGCGCCCGTATCTGGTCGATGACGCGCTCGGCATCGCCACCGTGATGAGCGCCACCGGCAGCTTCGACCACCGGGCCATCGACGGCGCCGACGGCGCGCAACTGATGCAGGCGTTCAAGGACCTGTGCGAGAACCCACTGGGGATGCTGGCCTGAGATGCCAAAGGTTCCCGTAACGGATGCCTGCCTGTGGCTGAGGCATATCGACGATGAGTCGTTCAGGGGTGCGCTCGCGAGCATTCATCCGGGCTCTCGGGTAGCGTTGACGGTCGATGGTGAGCCGGTTGATTTTGAGCGCATGGCGACAGGCAGTAATGCTCAGCCGACTATGGGCTTCAAGCCTGTTGGGGCCGCAAAGACGCACTGGCAGTTGTTGTATGAGGCGCAAAAGGGCCAAAGTGTAGAGTTAGCATTCCGTGGATCGCTTGGCTGATGCGCAATGATCCCAGAAGCCTCTCTCCCCTTGCGGGAGAGAGGTTGGAGAGAGGGGGGCGGCGCGCCTTTTCCCCTCTCCCCTTGAGGGAGAGGGAGGGGCCCATCGCGCCAGCGATGGGAGGGTGAGGGCATGAAGCCGAAATACTCCTTGCAGACACTCGGTCGCGCGCAGGCATTGCGGCGCGAGCCCACCGACGCCGAGTGCAAACTCTGGGCGATCCTGCGCGCTGGTCAGCTTAATGGCGCGAAGTTTCGCAGGCAGCAGCCGATTGGTCCGTTCATCGTCGATTTTGTCTGTCAGAAGCACCGCCTGATCATCGAGGCCGATGGCGGACAGCATTGCGACAGCGAGCCCGATTTGAAGCGCGACGCCTACTTGCGCGCAAAGGGCCATCGGGTGTTGCGGTTCTGGAACAGCGACATACTGGGGGATACTGAGGCTGTGGGGGAAGAAATCCTGCGGGCGCTGGCGGGCCCTCACCCTCCCACCGCTGCGCGGCGGGCCCCTCCCTCTCCCTCACGGGGAGAGGGGTTTGCACTATGACCGTCCTCGCCATCCTCTTCCGCCGCCTGCTGCTGCCGACGCTCATCGCCACGCTGGTCGGGCGGTTCACGTTCAACGTCGCGCAGACCGGTGAGGTTGATATCGCCAATACCTTTGTCGATGCGATGGATGCGGGCTATACGTTCTTCATGGTGCTGGTCATCCTGTCCGGGGTGACGCTCGTCGCCTACGCCTTGCGCGCGCTGCGGATGTCGGTTTGGTTCCGCATGCCGGTGCTGCTGCTGACGGCGGCGGGCACGGGCTTTGCGCTGGTGTTATACCTGACCGAGGTTGTTGCTTATGCTGAGCTTGTCTACGCCCCGGCGGTGGCCGCGTGCCTGGTGTGGATGGCGTGCAATATCGATCTGCTCAAACGTGTGAACAAGGGGGCTCACCATGGCTGAAACTTTTGACCTCATCATCCTGGGCTCGGGGCCCGGCGGCTATGTCTCGGCGATCCGCGCGGCGCAGCTTGGCCTCAAGGTCGCCATCGTCGAGCGCGAGAAGCTGGGCGGCATTTGCCTCAACTGGGGCTGCATCCCCACCAAGGCGCTGCTGCGCACGTCTGAAATCTATCATTACATGAGCCACGCGGGCAATTACGGCCTCACCGCCGAGAAGGTCGGGTTCGAGCTGGAAAAGATCGTCGCGCGCAGCCGCGCGGTCTCAGGCCAGCTCAACGCGGGCGTCAAGGGGCTGATGAAGAAGAACAAGGTCACCGTGGTCGAGGGCACCGGCACGCTGACCGCCGTCGGCAAGGTCAAGGTGACGCAGGGCGACCAGACGCGCGAGCTTGAGGCCAAGGAGATCATCGTCGCCACCGGCGCACGCGCGCGCGACCTGCCGTTCGCCAAGGCCGATGGCAAGCGCATCTGGACCTATCGCCACGCGATGACGCCTGCTGAAATGCCGAGCAAGCTGCTGGTCATCGGATCGGGCGCGATCGGCGTCGAGTTCGCCAGCTTCTACAGCGACATGGGCGCGGAGGTGACCATCGTCGAGATGCTGGAGCGCATCCTGCCGGTCGAGGACGCCGATGTCAGCGCGTTCATGGAAAAGGCGCTGAAGAAGCAGAAAATGACCATCCTCACCGGCGCGGGCGTCGAGGCGCTGGCCGACACCGGCAAGGGTGTGACGGCGAAGATCAAGGCGAAGGACGGCAAGAGCGAGGAGCACCAGTTCAGCCACGCCATCGTCGCCATCGGCATCGTGCCGAACACGGAAGACATCGGGCTGGAGGCGCTGGGCGTGAAGACCGAGCGCGGCCATATCGTCGTCGACGGCTTCGGCCAGACCAACGTGCCCGGCATCCGCGCCATCGGCGATGTCACCGGCCCGCCGTGGCTGGCGCACAAGGCGAGCCACGAGGGCATCATCGCGGT
>NZ_JBGTFM010000505.1:0-4046 GCF_041747255.1 Blastomonas sp.
TGCCGCTTGCACGCCGCGTGCCGCGATCACATCGGGGTTGTAGCCGATAAATGGTGCGACATCGATGATGTCGAGCGTCTTGGTTGCCAGATCGGCATCAAGGTGAACCCGCGCCTTGCCCATATCGACGGTGAACTTGCCCGCGATATCGCTCGCGCCGAACGTGCCGGTAAGGTCGGTGAAGCGGTACAAACGGCCCTGTTTCACCAGTTGCGCCTTGGCCTGGTATTTGCGCGTTTGCGGGATGACCACGCCGATGATCGCCATCAGCTCTGCGGCATTGCGTCCGCGCGCTTTCGTGGCCAGCGGCACGCCTTCGACATCGGCGAGGCTGGGAAGCGTGCCCATAATATCGATCACATTGTTGGCGGCTTTCAGCTGCAGTTCCAGCTGGTTCTGCCCGCGCCGCACGGTAGCATTGGGGCTGAGCAGCGCGCCGGTGAGCGTGAACGGTGTTTTACGCAAAGTGCCGTCGCCGGTGAAGCGCACCGCCTCACCGATCTTGGCGTCTTTTGACACCACCGATGCTAAATCGATATCGGTGAGCAGCTGCATCACCGGATCGCGATAACGCAATGTGGTGCCGCGCAGCGTGGCGCGATTTATCGTCGGCAGCTCAAGCGGCTCGGCGTCTTTGTCAACATCGAAGGTCCAGGTGTTGGCGGTGCCCTTGGCGTTCCATTCAAGGTCGAGCGCGCCATCGGTAAGGTCGAGCCAGTGCAGCCGCCAGTTACCGAACAGCAGCGCCAACGGCGCAATCCGGGTATCGACCCGGCGCGCCGCGAACAGATGTGGCCGGGTCGCCCATTTCGGATTGGCAACCGTCAGCCCTTCGGCAACGAACTTGATCCTGAACGGCGCGAAATATAGCTGGAAATCGCCCTCAACCGCAACCTCTCGTCCGGTCATCGATGTGGCGATGCTGGTCGTCGGACCCTTAAGGAACCGACCCTTGGTAACAAACAGGATCAGCCAGGCGGCAAACAGCGTGCCGAGCACGCCGATCGCGACGTTGCGCGCGATCCGCAGGCGGCGCTTGCGCCGTGTGTCGTCGGCAGGCTGCGCATCGTCGGCAGGCTGCACATCCGGGTCGGCGGCGGGCTGCGCCTCCGGCTCTGCTGGGGTCTGCGCCTCCGGCTTGGCGGGGGGCACTGTGTCACTAATGGTCTGGGTTGGGTCGTTCATGATTGCGCCTAGCACGTGTCGGGCGCGACCAGTGGTGTCAAAGTGTATCGGTCATATGTGCCGGGCGCGCAATATATGTCTGCAGCCATACGCATGGGTGCAAGGTTCGTTTCAAGTGCCCCGCATCGCCCCGAATTACTTGCCCGTCATCACCCATACGCCGGTCCAGTCGCCTGCTGGCGGGTTTGCCCGCAGGATTTGGCAGCGTTCGATATAGCTGCGTGACAGGCCGTCTCCCGGGTTCAGCGACAGGCATTTTTCGAAGCGGGTGATCGCGGCGTCCCAGTCGGCGCCCCGATAGGCGACCATGCCGTCTTCAAAATGGCCAAGCACATCGCGCATCGCCGGGAAGGTCTGGGCATCGTGATAATCCAGAAGCTCGAACACCCGCACCGGCTCGGTCTTGCCCTTGACCACAACCAGATCGATGTCGCGCATCTTGTAGGTGCCGTTGAGTTTGCTGACGGTGTTCTCGCTCGCCAGGATGCGCGCCGAATACGCCTTGCAGGCGCTTTCGAGGCGGCTGGCGAGGTTCACGCCATCGCCGATCACGGTATAGTCCATGCGCTTGGGGCTGCCGATGTTGCCCGAGACGACATGGTCGGTGTGGATGCCGACCCCCATGTCGACCGTCTTCAGCCCCTTGTTGGCGCGCTCTGCGTTCCATTCCCACAGCGTGCGGATCATCGAGACGGCGGCGCGCGCGGCGCGGTCGGGGTCGTCATCATGCGGCACCGGCAGGCCAAAGCACGCCATGATTGCATCGCCGATGAACTTGTCGAGCATGCCGCCCTGGCCGGTGATGCAATCGACCATCAGGCTGAAATATTCGTTGAGGAAGGAAACCGTCCCCTGTGCGCCATATTCCTCGGTAATCGTGGTGAAGCCGCGCACGTCGGTGAACATGATCGTTGCCTCGGCGCTGACCCCGCCAAGCAGATCGAGCGCGTCACCGTCCATCATCTGCGCGGCGATCACCGGGTCCATGTAACGCGACATGGTTGATTTCATGCGCTTTTCGCTGCTGATGTCCTCGACCATCAGCATGGAGCCGAGCTTGCTGTCGTCGCTGTCAGAGATCAACGGCATGATGGTGAGGTTGACCGACTTGTGTACGCCCGCCAGCGCGACATCGGCATCGGGGAAAATGTCGCTGATCCGCTCTTCACGCACCTTTTCGATGCGCTCCAGAATCCAGCTGCCGCTGTCATCGAGCAGAGCGCTGAGCAACTGACCTTGCACATCGGCTGCCTTGCACGTCCAGATGCGTTCGATGGCCTGATTGCAGGTGATGACCTTGCCCGCCGGATCGAGCGTGATCACCCCGTTCGACATGCTCTGCAGCACGGACTCATTGTAGAGCTTCATCCGCTGCACGTCATCGAACAGCTTGGAGTTTTCCAATGCGATGGCGATCTGCCCGGTGAAGGTCTTGAGTTGCTGCTCATCTTTTTCGGTAAACGCGCCGGTCTTTTTGTTGAGCACCTGGGTGACGCCGATGACCTCACCCTGTTTGTTGATGATCGGCACGCACAGGATGCAGCGCGTGAAAAAGCCGGTCTGCCGGTCAAATGACGGGTTGAAGCGCAGATCAGCATAGGCGTGCGGAATGTTGAGACTCTGGCCGCTGGTGAACACTGTGCCCGCGATCCCCATGCTTGAGGGGAAGCGGATCTCATTGACCTTGCCGCCGGCTGAAAACAGCGAGAACAAGGTGTCAGTGGCCTTGTCGTGGATGAAGATCGTCGCGCGTTCGGCCTCGAACATTCGCACCGTTTCTGCCACCACGCGTTGCAGCAGCCGGGTCAGGTCAACCTCTGAACTGATTTCGGAGATCATCGAGAGGAACGCCAGTTCCTTGGCGCGGACCTGTTCGATTTCCTCTATCGATTGCAGGCTCTGCAGGAACACCGTGGCCTGGCTGGTCATCTCTTCGAGCAGCGAGACGTCGTCGGGGGTGAAATCGCCCTCGTGCTTGTTGAGGTTTTGCATCACCCCGATGACTTGCCCACGCGGCGTACGCACGGGCACACAGATGATGTTGCGCGTCTTGTAGCCGGTGCGCTGGTCAACCGTGCTGTTGAAGCGCGGATCGGCGTAGGCATCCTCGATCAACAGCGACTCAGCGGTCTGGAAAACATGGCCCGCGACGCCCGAATTGTTGAGGATGCGGATTTCAAGGCTTTGGCTGCCCTGCGCAAAGCGCGAATAGAGTTCGCCCGTCTTGGGATCGTTGAGAAACAGCGTGCCGCGATCACAGTTGAGCTCGCGCGACGTCAGTTCGACCAGCATCGCAAGCACGCCATCGATCTGCGTCATTGTCGCGCATTTGCGGGTGACCTCCAGCAGCACCTCGGTGCGCCGCAGCGCGGCGGCGCGCTGGTCTTCGGTGAGCGGGCGGGTGAGCGTGTCGGCGATGGCGGGGGTCATGACACCGTGTCTCCGTGCATCTTTTCCATATGCTCGCGCAGGGCCTGGATCTGCTGATGCAGCGCCTGCCGTTCGCGCGCGTGATCAGCCTCCGTGGTCATCCGCGCCTGTTCGGCGGCGGTGCGTTCATTATCGAGCGTCAGGCGCAGCGCATCAATGCTGCCCTTGAGCTGCGTGGTCTCGGCCTGCGCGGCGGCGCGTTCGGCCTGCAGTGCCTGGTCGGCTGCTTGTTGCTGCGCCTCAAGCTGGCTGCGCATCTGCTGAATGGTCTGCGTCAGGTCGGTGGCCCTCGCTGCCTCATCCGCCTGCGCGCGGGTGAGGCGCCGCTCTGATTCTGCGCCCGTCGCCTCAAGGCGCTGGCGCAGATCATCGATCGTGGCCTGCAGATGCAGGTTGGCGGCCCTCATCGCTGAAAGCGCATCCGCCGGGCT
>NZ_JBGTFM010000506.1:0-1684 GCF_041747255.1 Blastomonas sp.
CGGGCTGATCTCGGGTGTGGTCGATGCGCTGTCGAGTGCGCTGGGCATCGCCATCGACATCGCCGACTACCGCGAACACGCGATTGGCGCAGGCTCAAAGGCACGCGCCGCAGCCTATGTCGAATGCGCCATCGATGGCCGCGCGCCCTGCTTTGGCGTCGGCATCGACGAGGATGTCGCGACGGCATCGATCAAGGCGGTGCTGAGCGCGCTGGATGAGATTTGAGCCTTTTAGTTCCTCCCCGAAACGGGGAGGGGGACCGCGTAGCGGTGGAGGGGTAGCGGGATTGTGCCCAAGGATGATAGCGGCACAATTCCGCTTCCCCTCCGTCAGCCCTGCGGGCTGCAACCTCCCCGTTCCGGGAGTGGAATGACATCGACCAAGCCGTTTCCTTTTAAAACTTAACCGCCCGGTTAAAAACCCACTGGACACACACCGTCGCTCGGCTAATGTCCGGCCTCATGACCATGCCATCACCGCTGTGCGACAACCTGCGCCTGCCCGTTATCGGGTCGCCGCTGTTCATTATTTCAGGGCCGGAGCTGGTCATTGCCCAGTGCAAGGCGGGGATCATCGGGTCGTTCCCGGCGCTCAATGCGCGGCCGCAAAGCCAGCTTGACGAATGGCTGCACCAGATCACCGAAGCGTTGGCCGAACACAATCGCGCCCACCCCGAAAGCCCTGCGGCGCCTTATGCGGTCAACCAGATCGTTCACAAATCGAACGACCGGCTTGAGGCTGACATGGTCACCTGCGCCAAGTGGCAGGTGCCGATGGTCATCACATCGCTGGGCGCGCGCGAGGACCTGAACAGGGCGGTGCACGGTTGGGGCGGCATCACCATGCATGACGTGATCAGCGATCGGTTTGCGCGCAAGGCGATTGAAAAGGGCGCCGACGGGCTGATCCCGGTCGCGGCGGGCGCGGGTGGCCATGCCGGAGTAACGTCACCCTTCGCGCTGATGCAGGAAATCCGCCAGTGGTTCACCGGCCCGGTTGCGCTGTCAGGCTCGATTGCCAGCGGCGCTGCGGTTCTGGCGGCGCAGGCAATGGGCGCGGACTTCGGTTACATCGGCTCGGCCTTCATCGCCACGGTCGAGGCGCGCGCCGATGATGGCTACAAGAACGGCATCGTCGAGGGCAGGGCGGCAGACATCGTCTATTCCAACCTGTTTACCGGCGTCTCGGGCAATTATCTGCGCCAGTCCATCGTCAATGCCGGACTCGACCCGGACAACCTGCCGCAGGGCGATTACAGCACGATGAACTTCGGTTCCGGCGGCAACACCGAGGCCAAGGCCTGGCGCGACATCTGGGGCAGCGGCCAGGGCATCGGCGCGGTCGACAAGGTCGATACCGTGGCGGACATGGTTGCGCGGCTGACGCGTGAATACCATGCGGCGAAGGAATCGTTGCTGGCGCGGACGAACTATTGATGTCGGACTTGGCGTTCTCCGGCGAAAGCCGGAGTCCAGGAGTCAGATAGCGCTGCATCCGCTCTGGATTCCGGCTTTCGACGGAAAACAGATCGCAACCGCTCTCAAATCTCCAGCTGGCTTCCCAGTTCAACCACGCGGTTTGATGGCAGGTTGAAGAACTCCATCGGGCTTGCCGAATTTCGCAACATCCAGGCGAACACCTTTTCGCGCCACACCGGCATGCCGGGGCGCTCGGCGGTGAGCA
>NZ_JBGTFM010000507.1:0-5282 GCF_041747255.1 Blastomonas sp.
CTTGCCGGATTGCCCGCGCTGTTCGATCAACTGGGCGGGGTCGATCGCCGCTTCATGGTGTTTATCGACGACATCGGCTTCGATGGCGCCGAAGCCGGCTCAGCGGCGCGCGCGCTGCGTTCGCTGCTGGAGGGCGGCGCGATGGCGCGGCCCGGCAATGTCCGTCTTGCCGTCACGTCAAATCGCCGCGCGATTGTCGAGCGTCAGACAAGCGAACAGGATGATCCGCTCAACCCGCGCGATGCGGTGGACGACCGCATGGCACTCGCCGACCGCTTCGGCCTCTCGCTTGGCTTTCATGCCTGCGATCAGGCCAGCTATCTGACGATGATCGAGGGCTATGCGGCGGCCTATGCGCTGGATTTCGATGCCGATGACGCGTTAAAATGGGCCAGGCAACGCGGTGCCCGCTCAGGCCGCATCGCCTGGCATTATATCGTAGAACTGGCCGGCCGCGCGGGGAAGACGGTGTAACCAATCGGCTGATCAGCTTTCGCCGTGCCCATGAAAAGGAAATGCGTCGCTATGAATAAGCCCAAACCGCCGCTCGATCTGGATGAAAACCCTGAATGGAGCGAAGCGGATTTCCGAGATGCTCGCCCCGCCAGCGAGCTTTTGGGCGACGATGTTGCTGCGCTTCTGGTGCGTAAGCCCGGCAGACCCGCAGGCTCAACCAAGGCTGACCCCAAGCAGCAAATTGCCCTGCGCCTCGACCGCGATGTTGTTGAGCGCTTCAAGGCTGGCGGGCCGGGGTGGCAGACGCGGATGAACGACGCCCTGCGCGCTGCGGCGGGTCTTTAGATCACATTATCACTTCGTAGGCAGCGGCGCAGGCACCGGTCTTGACGGCACGATGTCAGCCGCTGCTCGGCTTGCGTCTGGCGCGCTCTCAGCAGCGCCCGATGCACTGTCGGCCTGACCGGTAAAGGCCAATGTGATCGACATGCGCCGGTTGCGCGGGTCGTTGCGATCACCCGGGTTATAGGGCTCGCGGTCGGCTACGCCCTCGATGCGGCTGATCCCTGCCGGGTTATAGCCGCCTGCGACCAGCGCCTTGCGCGTCGCTTCGGCGCGTGCAGTTGACAGCATCCAGTTGTTCATCGACTTGCCCGATGCATAAGGCAGCGCATCGGTGTGGCCGCGGATGATCACCGGATTGGGCATGCCGTCGATCACCTGCGCGACCTCGCGCAGCAGGTCTGCCGCCTTGGGCACAAGGCGATCGGTGGACAGCGCGAACATGCTGAAATCCGCCTCGTCGACCAGATCGATGCGCAAGCCTTCGCGCGTGTCGGTGAAGCGTACGTTTTTCAGCAACGTCTGCAGATCCTTGCGCGCCTCGAGCCGCTTTTCGATTTCCTTCTTCAGCTGCTCGAATTGCGCCTGCTGCGCGCTGCGCGAGGCATTGCCCTTGTCATCGCTGGTGCCGGTCATATCCTTGGGGATGGTGATCGACTGGGTGCCGGTCTGGCCGGCGCGGTTGGGATAATCATCGCGCGCGACAATCGATTCGCCGCCGAACAGGCCGTTGGAGCCCGCACTGCCATCCTTCAGCTGGACGATGGTGGGCGTGAAATAGTCGGCAATCGCCTTGCGGTCCTTCTCGTCCGTGGCGCCGAGCAGCCACATCAGCAGGAAAAACGCCATCATTGCGGTCACAAAGTCGGCATAGGCCACTTTCCACGCGCCGCCATGATGGCCGCCGTGCGATTCCTCGATGATCTTCTTGACGATGATCGGCCGGATGTTCTCGACCGGATCAGCCTTGCGCTTGGCTGCCATGGCGTCAGCGACCCCGCATACCGTCGAACACGTCAGCGAACGATGGCTGGTTGGCGTGGCCAAGGCTTGAGCGCGCGGCCTCGATCACCAGCGGTTGCGGGTGGCCATGCAGCGATGCGATGATGATCTGTTTGGCGACATGATACATCGCGCCGTCGGAATTGACCACCTGACGGCAGCGGTTGGCGAGCGGGCCGACGATGCCATAAGCGAGAAACACACCCAGAAACGTGCCGACCAATGCAGATCCGATCATACCGCCGAGAATGGCGGGCGGCTTGTCGATCGACCCCATGGTCTTGACGATGCCAAGCACGGCCGCGACGATGCCGAGCGCGGGCAGCGCATCGGCCAGGTTCTGCAGGCCGTCAGCCGGCGCAACCGATTCATGGTGATGCGTTTTGATCGCCTGATCGACGACATCCTCCACCGCGTGCGGATCAAGCTGGCCGGAAGACACCACCACCAGACGCAGCGAATCGCAGATCAGGTGGATCAATGTCTTGTCCTTGAGCAGCGTGGGATATTCGGAAAAGATCGGCGAGCTCGCCGGATCCTCGATATGCGGCTCCAGCGCCACCGGACCATCGGTGCGCAGCATCTTCATCAGCTTGGACACCAGGAAAATGCAGTCGAGAAAATCCTGCTTCTTGTATTTGGACCCCTTGAACGCGGTCATGACGCCGCCGCCGATTGCCTTGAGATGGCTCGTTGAGTTGCCGATCAGCAAGGCCCCTGCCGCCGCGCCGCCGATGATCATCATTTCCAGCGGCAACGCGTGAAGGATCACCTCCATGCTGCCCCCGGCGATGATGAACCCGCCGAACACCATGACAATCAGGACGACGAAGCCGATTACTGCGAACATGGTGGTTCCCTCGTTCCGGTTGGGCACCTGCAAAAGGCGCAATCAGGCCGCAAATCGGCCCGGACAGAACGTAGAACGGCTTTGAAACGGGATGGTTAAGACTAAAACAGGGTTAATAATAAAGGATTTTTTGTTAACCAAGATAGTCGAGCAGGTTTGTCTGCGAAACCCGTCCGTAAACCGCCTGCGCGGCCTGCAGATTGGTCAGCAGGCTCTGCATCCGGGTGATCGCTTCGGTGACATCGGCATCGGACAGCTCCGATTTGCGCGTCGCCAGCGACAGGCGGCTCTGGTCCATCTGCTCGCCGGTCGTCTCCAGCGTGCTGCGCGCGACGCCTTGCCGGGTGAGCAATGTGGTGATCCGGTTGAGCGCGCCGTCCAGCGCGTTGAGCTGCTGGGCACGGTCTGCCGGGCCGCCGTTGCGGATCGAATCGACGGTATCGGCCATGATCTGGTCGAGCGAGGCGGTCGCGCCGCCGCCGACCGGAATGCCTTCGCGCACCGCGTCCATGTTGGGCGATGCGATCACGGTGCGGCCATAGCTGATCGGCACGCGGATCGGAGGGCCGACCCCGAAGAGCGGCCCGCCAAAATTGTCGCGCTGCTCAAGCACGTCGGTGAAATCACCCGCCAGTCCCTCGATCTCAACCGCGAGCGCGCCGGGATCGATCGGGCCGGTTACGCCTGAATTGGCCAGCAGCAACAATTCGCGCGAACGGATCAGCCCGTTGGCGATGGCGTTCAGGCTGGCCTCGGCCTGGCTCGCCCGGGTTTCGGCGCGGCCAATGTTATTGGTCCATGCGGCTTCATCAGACTGGAAGCGCGAAATGCTCGCGATCTCCAGCCAGCCTTGCGGATCATCTGATGGCTTGGCGACGCGGCTTTCCCCGGCGACCAGCGCTTGCTGCTGCGCGATCAACCGGTTGAGGTTGGTTTGCTGCTCGACGGCCTTGGGGGGGCGATAGCGGTTGATGGACTGGACCATGGGGTTGCCTTACCTTTTTAGAAGATGGCCAGGATGGACTGCATGGTTTCACGCGCCACCTGGATGACCCGCGCCGATGCTTCATAGGCCTGCTGCAGCCGGATCAGGTCGGCCGCCTCACGGTCCAGATTGACCCGTGATACGCTGTCGCGCTGGTCGCGGTTGGCGCTATCAAGCGCGGTCGCTGCAATCAACTGGCTGCGCGCACCGACCAGCGCGGAGCCATTGCCTGCCATCAGATTGTTCCAGCGTGCCTCGACGCCCGCCGGGGTGCGAAGCCCTGAAAGGGTGAGCAGATTGCCGTTCGGCGTACCGTCGGGCGAGGCGAGGGCAAGGTCGCCGATGGCCTGGGTCGTGACCGCAAGCGTATCGACACCGCCCGTCATCGTCAGCAGCGGCGCCCCGGCGGCACCGGCGTCGGTCACCCCGTTGGCGTGCCAGCTGTTGACATCATCAACAAATTGCTGGGCAAGTCCCTGCAGCTCGGTTGTGCGCTGCTGCGTGATTGCGCCAACGCGGCTGAGCCCGGCCAGTGTGCCATTGGTGGGCGAGCGTGCGGGGGTGCCGTTGATAACGATCGCCAGGCTGGCATCGGGATTGCTCGCGACAGTCACGTTCGCAAAGGTGGTGACCCCGGCAAGCGGTTGCCCGTCATAGGTGACATTGGCAACGCCGTTGCCCGCCAGCACGATGTTGACGTCCAGCTTTTCCGAGATCACCGCGAGCGCCGAGTCACGCGAATCGAGCAGGCCGGAATGGGCATCGGTGCCCTGCGGGGTGCGGGTGATCTCGAAGTTCAGCTTGGCGATCAGTTCAAGCGCCGAGTTCAGGCCGCTGGCCTCGGCAGCCGCGGTCTGGACGACCTGATCCTGGGTCTGCTCAAGATTGAACGATGTGCGGCGAAACGCATCGACGGTGGCGTCGAGCTCGTTGAGAAACGTGATCCGCAGCGCGGTATCAAACGGCACGGCTGACAGTTCCTCGCCGCGCGCAAAAAAATCGTTCAGCCGGTTGCCGACATTGGACCCGGCGTTGTCCAGCCCGACCTCGATCCGCCCAAGCCAGTTGACCATGGTTTCGCTGCGCACCCGCGACGCGCCTGACGTGCGCAGCTGCGCTTCGAGAAATTCATCCGATGCGCGCACCGATCCGTTGATCATCACCCCGTTGAGGCCCGATTGCGCGGTGTACATCGGGTTGAGGTTGCTCGAAATGGTGCCGTCTGTGAGCAGCGTCGAGCGACGGACATAGTCCGGGTTTTCCGCATTCGCGATGTTGTTCGACACCGTGGACATCGACCGGGCATAGGCCTTGATCCCCGATCTGCCGATGTTCAGCAGATCACTCATTGGTCATCCACCCCTAACTGCTTGAGCAGCATGTTGGCGATGCCGAACTTCTGCTTGCCCGCCATGTCATCGGCGAGGCGCGAATCCATCATGTCACGAAACTGGTTGCCCGCGTCTGACCCAAACAGGCTGTCGCCGGGCGTTGCAGTGCGCATCGACGAGATCATCTGGCGCAGGAAGATCGCTTCAAACGCTTGTGCCGCCTTGCGTAGTTCTGCCTTTTGCGCCTCCGACTTGTCGGGCGCAGCCGCAGCATCCGCGCTCGCCAACGGCGGGCGCGGACCGGCAGCGGCCTGCG
>NZ_JBGTFM010000508.1:0-5810 GCF_041747255.1 Blastomonas sp.
ACGATCTCGCCCGGCGTCAGGTTGCGCACCAGCCGCATCGTGCCGGTGTGGCAGAAGCGGCAGTTGAGCGTGCAGCCGATCTGGCTGGAGACACACAAGGTGCCGCGATCTGCATCGGGGATGAAAACCATCTCGTAGTCCTGGCCGTCATCGGTGCGCAGCAGCCACTTGCGGGTGCCATCGCTCGACACCTGCGCCTCCATGATCTGCGGGCGACCAATGACATAGCGCTCGGCGAGCCATGGCCGCATCGTCTTGGCGATATCGGTCATGCCGTCAAAATCGGTCAGCCCACGATGATAAATCCAGTGGAACAGCTGCTTTGAGCGCAGCTTGGCCTGCTTGCCATCAAGCCCGGCCTCCTCAAGCAGCACGCGAATGTCCTCGCGCATCAACCCCATCAGGTCAGTGCGGCCATCGGCACGCGGCGTAATCGCGCGTGGTACGGGCACAGGATCGATATGGCCGGGGATCGCCATGTCCATGGTTTTGTCAGCTGTCATCCGCGCCACATAGTCAATCGCGCCGTAAATTGCTACCGGCGTGCAGCACAGCCCAATGCCGCTGCATCGAGCGCGGTGGCGGCGCCTTTCAGCGTGTAGACATCGCGGATGTCGCGGCCATTATCCCCCTTCGCGCTAACCGTCATCTCGCGGGCAGAGCGCATGGCGGCGATGATGCTGGCATCCATCGCCTTGTCCTTCGCCCAGGCATCGCCGCCGCCGCCGATCAGGGTAAAGCGGCGCGCGCCGATGGTCAGCGTGATCGCGCTGTCGTTGGCGCGCTTGCGGCTGAGACGCAGATGAAACTGGCCGCGCACGCCGCGCCTGGGCCAATAGCCGATACTGGCAAAGGGGCGATACTGGCGCGCGCCGCGCACCGTTTCAGGCTGGGCGATAGCATAGCAGCGTGGCACCTGCGGATCGCGGAACGCGCCCCAGCGATCGAACATGCCCAAGCTGTCGCGGCCAATCGCCGGGCTGGTCGCGCAGGCGATCAGCACCAACGTTGCTGTGATCACCTTGCGACAGCTCAAGCGTGGCCTCCGCCGGTGCCGGTGACCACGATCTCTTCGTGCCCGCTCTCGATCATCACCACCGATCCCTGCGGCAGGCCCGCTGCCACCGGCGCGCCGAACCTGGAATGCACCGGCGCGCCGAGCAGCAGCCCGCGCAAAACCCGGCTGGAAATGCCGTGCATGATGATGAGTGTATCGCCCGGGCTAGCGCCATGATCGGCCAGCCAACCCAGCAGCCGCGCGGCGATCTGCGGATAGGTTTCGCCATCCGGGGCCGGAGTGAGCAGCATTTCGGGCGCGCTGACCACCGGCCCCACCTCTGCCACGACATCGGCATAATAGCGCCCACCCCAGCTGCCCATGCCAATCTCTGCGAGCCGAGGGTCGCGTTGGGCCTCGTGCCAGTTGAGCCCCAGATGCTCGCTGATGATCGCCAGCGTCTGCAGCGCACGCCCGGTGTCAGACGCCCACAGTGAGATCGCAGGGGCCAGACCCAGCACCTGCGCCAGCGCCGCCCCCATCGCATCGGCCTGGGCGAAGCCGTCGCGGGTCAGCGGTGTATGCAGATGGTCGCCCTGCAACCGCTTGGCCGCGTTGAACACGGTTTCGCCGTGCCGTGCGATGAACAGGCGTCCGCGCAGTTGCGGCACGGAAAAGTCAGGGGAACGGGCCATAAGACGTCCGTGTCGGCACTGCCGCGCGATTGCGCAACCATTAAGCGGCATTTTCCACAGTTTATGTCGGTTTTGATGGCTATCGGCTTGCGGCAAAAGCCATTATTGTTAATTAAGCGGGTCCGGATTCTGCATTTTGATGCCGGACCTAACATTTGGGACAGAGGCCGTTCCGCGCCTCGGGGGACTTTTTTCATGAAGGCGACAATCGAACGCGCGACGCTCCTCAAGAGCCTCAGCCATGTTCAGTCGGTGGTTGAACGCCGCAACACCATTCCCATCCTGTCCAACGTGCTGATTGAAGCCTCGGCCGATGGCGCACTGCGCTTCACCGCAACCGATCTTGATCTGCAGGTCGTGGAAACGATGAGCGCTTATGCGGTGGAATCGGCGGGCGCGATCACGGTCTCGGCGCACACATTGTTTGAGATTGCGCGCAAGCTGCCTGATGGCAGCCAGGTGATGCTCGATGCCGCCGATGGCAAGATGCTGGTGCGCGCCGGGCGCAGCCGCTTCACCTTGCCCACGCTGCCACGCGACGATTTCCCGACGATTGCCGAGGGCGAATTGCCGACGAGCTTTGAGCTGGCGGCGGCCGAGTTGGTGCAGATCATCGACAAGACCCGCTTTGCGATTTCGACCGAAGAGACCCGCTATTATCTCAACGGCATTTTCCTGCACGTTGCCGACGACGATCGCCCGGTCCTCAAGGCCGCCGCGACCGACGGGCACCGGCTCGCCCGGGTGACGCTTGACCGCCCCGAAGGCGCAGAGGGCATGCCCGACGTGATCGTGCCGCGCAAATGCATCAATGAACTGCGCAAGCTGCTCGATGAGCGCGGCGATGCCAAAGTGCAGATCGACCTGTCGGCGAGCAAGATCCGCTTCACGTTGGGCAGTGCGATCCTGACGTCGAAACTGATCGATGGCACCTTCCCCGATTACAGCCGCGTGATTCCGACCGCCAACGACAAGCTGCTCAAGATCGACCCGCGCGCATTCGAGCAGGGCGTTGACCGGGTTGCGACCATCGCCACCGAAAAGACCCGCGCAGTCAAGATGGCGCTGGAGAAGGACAAGATCACCCTCTCGGTAACCAGCCCCGAAAATGGCACTGCAGCCGAAGAGGTCGAGGGCGATTATGGCAGCGAGGGCTTCGAGATTGGCTTTAACGCGCGCTATCTGCTCGACATTTTGGGTGAGCTTGGAGGCGATGTGATCGAACTCCACCTCGCCGACAGCAGCGCCCCGACTCTGATCCGCGAAAACGACAAGGCCAGCGCGCTCTACGTGCTGATGCCGATGCGGGTTTAATGGTTCGATGCCATGGCCTTGCGTCGCGATCAGCTTCAAAAACTTGCTGAGGCAAAGCTGATTGATGGCCAAATTCTTCTTGATGCACGTCGTTTTTCGTCTGCTTACTATTTAGGCGGGTATGCCATAGAACTCGGTTTGAAGGCCTGCGCTGCGAAACAGGTCTTGGCGGAAACCATTCCCGACAAGGCGTTTGGAGACAAAATCTACACTCACGACTTTTTGACGCTGGTAAGGTTGGCGGGCTTGGCGCGCGAACTAAGGGCTGCTCAAGATGCAGACCGGCGGTTTCAGGCCAACTGGGGAATCGTTGCGGAGTGGTCGCCGAATGTGCGATATGAAGTTGTTGAGGCCATGTCAGCCCAGCTGCTGATACAAGCAGTGGTCGAGATGAACCATGGAGTAATGCAGTGGATCAAGATGCACTGGTAGCTGAGGGGCAGGTGCTGGTTCAGCTTTTGGACCAGAGCAGCATCAAACCGCGCGCAGCGATTTGGGTATATAATTCTGAGGTTGACACCTGGCGGCTCTGGATTGTGCCTTCAAGTCAAACAACTGATAAATTTGAATTTTTTAATGCAGTTGCGAATGTTATCTCAAACAATCGGGATAGACTACCTAGCCTGGATATCGGATTGATCGATTTTCGAACTGATAAAGATCCTGCGATGCAGGGCTTGGGCCAAGCATTTCATTTGGATGGAATTGGTAGCCTTCGATTGACAAACAACAGGTTTAACGGCTTTTTCCTGCCTGATGGGGTGGTCCTGCGGATGGCAATCTGATTACTCGGCCGCCACCCGCTGTTCGACAATCTGCGGGCCCCTGATCAGCCCGCCGGGCCGCGCCTTTGTGACCTCGCCTTCGCGGAAGGTCACTTCGCCCGATTTGATCGTCGCCACATAGCCATCGGCCTTTTGCAGCAGGCGCTTGCCGTCGGCGGGCAGATCGAAGGCCAGCCATGGCTGTTTCAGTTTCAGCCGGGCGAGGTCGATGATGTTGATGTCCGCGAGATAGCCGGGCTTGAGCACGCCGCGATCATTGAGCCCGTAAAGCCGCGCGGTGTCATGGCACTGGCGCTTGACCGCCAGCTCAACCGAGATGGTGCCTGCCTTGCGATCACGTGTCCAGTAGCTCAGCAGAAAGGTCGGCGCGGCGGCATCGCAGATCGTGCCGCAATGCGCGCCGCCGTCGGATAGCGAGACAACCGTATCGTCGCGCTCGAGCAGCCCTTTGATGAAATCGAGGTTGCCGTCTTGATAGTTGAGGATCGGCAGATATAGAAAGCCGTTGCCGTCATCGGCCATCAGCGCGTCATAGGCATATTCGGCCGGGTTGCGGCCCGCGCTGTCGGCGAGCAAGGCGATGCTCTCGTCGTGCGTCGGCTCGTAGGTGAAGCCCTCACGCATCGGAAACTGTAGCGCCCAGCCTGCGGTCACCAGCATTACCAATGCGGCGATATCGGGCGAGGGCGGCGGCAGGTTGTCTTCGCCAAGCAACTGCGCCTTGAACGCTGGATTCTTGAGCTGTGCCAATTGATCCCCCCAGGGCAGGTGGGCAATCGCGCGCCAGCTCGGGCGCTGAACAAACGGGTGGACGGTGCCGCGCCAGTTCATCACCACGCCGGTGCCGCGTAGCGAGATCTGCGCGACGATCCGACCGCCCGAGCGGTTGGCCTCGGCACAGGCTGCCATCTGCTCGGTCCAGTGCATCTGCTTCATCGGCGACTGCAGCATAGAGAAGGTGACCGGCAGCCCGGTTTCCTTCGACAGCTCGGTCATCCAATCGAATTCGCGCCATTCTGGCATCAGATCAGAGGTCATTTCGAACACGCCATGGCCGACCCGGCCCATCGCGCGGCCGATGCCGATCAGCTCCTCGGCGGTGGCGGTGGTGCCCGGCACCAGCACGCCATCGACCGACTTGTGCAGTACCGTGCGCGAGGAGGAAAAGCCGAGTGCTCCGGCGCGCAGCCCGTCCTCGACGATGTCCACCATTGCGGCGATATCTGCGTCGGTCGGTGCTTCGTTAGCTGCTCCGCGTTCGCCCATCACATAGGCGCGCACCGCGCCGTGCGGCACGTGCGTGCCGATGTCGATGGTGCGCGGCAGGCGCTCGAGGGCATCGAGATATTCGGGGAAGCTCTCCCAGTCCCAGGTCATGCCCTCGGCGAGTGCGGTGCCGGGAATGTCCTCGACTCCTTCCATCAACCGGATCAGCCAGTCGTGCCGATCGGGCGCGGCGGGCGCAAAGCCGACCCCGCAATTGCCCATCACCACCGTGGTCACGCCGTGCCAGGCAGATGGCGCCATCACGTCATCCCAGGTCGCCTGCCCGTCATAATGGGTGTGGATGTCGACGAAGCCGGGGGTCACGATCAGCCCATTGGCGTCGATTTCCTCGCGCGCATGGCCAGCAATGTCGCCGATGTTGGCGATAATGCTGCCCTTGATGGCAATGTCGCCGACATACGGCGCGCCGCCAAGGCCATCGTAGATGGTGCCGCCACGGATGATCAGGTCGAACATGCAAATCTCTCCTGCTGCTTATTGCCGGGCGGCCAGCATCTCGGCGATGCGGGTGAATTTCTCGCGGGGTGATCCGGGCCGGGCGCGCGCGGCTTCGGCTTGTTCGATGATCTTCCAGTCGACAAAGCTGACCGGATCAACGCCGCGCCGGATAAGCAGCGGCTGCAACGCGTCATAACCCTTGCGGCCCGCGCCCTTGCTGAGGTCGGCGGCAATCTGTGCGGCGGCGAGCGCGCCATCGGGCTTGTTGGTGCCGATGGTGCCGCTGGGGCCGCG
>NZ_JBGTFM010000509.1:0-1939 GCF_041747255.1 Blastomonas sp.
AGCACCGCCTCTGCGCCCGCAGCCGCGATGATCGCGGTCAGGGCGCTGGTATCGCTGCTCACCCGAGTGGCCATCAGCCCGTCTTCGCGGGGGCGTCAAGGCTGGGATAGCGGCCAAGAAACAGCAGCAGGCCGCCGCCGATGACATATCCGAACATCGAGAGGTACAGGATCGGATCATAGCTGCCGGTGTTGTCGCGCACCGCAGCGTAGATGATCGGCGAAACGGCCGAGAAGATCCCGAACGGCATGTAGAGCATCCCGTAAATCTTGCCGTAATGCGCCATGCCGAAATAGCGTCCGGCGAGATACGCGATCAGGTCGCTTTCCGCGCCCGCCGCAAAGCCGAGCAGGAATCCGGCCAATGCGGCGAGCATGAAGGTCGGGCTGTCGCCGAGCAGGATATAGCTCGACAGCGCGGGCAGGCACAGCAGCGGAAAGGCGACATAGCCCGCCCAGAACCGGTCGAGCAACGCGCCGGTGATGATCCGCCCGGTCAGGATGCCCATGCCCAATATGCCCATCACCGATGCGGCGCTTTGCGCGGGCATGCCGCGATCAGCCAGGATCGCGGGCATGTTGATGAACGCGCCGCCAAAGGTCACCGCAATGAACATGATCGATGCCCAGATCAGCCAGAAGCGATAGTCGCGCACGGCCTGTTTCAGGGTCACGCCGGTGAGCGCGCCGGTCGAGCTCTTGATGCCCTGCGGCTGTTCGTCGGGGCGCGGTTCGCGAAACAGCCAGAAGCAGATCGGCAACGCCACCAGCAGCGGCAACAGTGCAACGATGGCATACATTGCACGCCAGCCTTGGGTTTCAATCGCCCAGACCGCAATTTTCGGCACAACGATGGCGGCAAGGCTGGTGCCAAGCAGCAGAATGCCCAGCGCCAGTCCGCGCTGCTTGTAGAACCACATGTTGGTGGCCCGGCTCCAGGTAACCGGGGTCGATCCGATGCCGACCAGCCCGACCAGTAGCCACATCAGGTAATAGGCCCACAGCACTGGCGGGGTCAGCGACAGCGCGCCGAAGGTCAGCCCGAAGCCGAGCAGCGACCACAAGGCGGTCTTGCGCACGCCATAGGTATCGGCCAGCCAGCCGAACACCGGGGCGAGCAGCGCCGCCACCACGCCGAAAATCGTGATCGGCAGCAGTATCTGGGTCCGGCTCCAGCCGAACTCCTGCGACAAGGGTTCGATCGTAAAGCCGATGACGTTGAACGGGATCGGCGATGCGCCGCACGCGACCCCGATGACGCCTGCCAGCAGCACCTTCCAGCCGCGCGAAAACTCGCCGCGCTGGTCGGCGGGCTGAACACCTGGCGGGACTATCGCATCATTGGCCAAATCGCTGATCCATCTTGCGTGAAGCCAGCATGGCTATCATGGATTTGCTCCCGTGGTCAGGCGTTTTGATGATCCCGCTGACGTCCGCGCAGGCCAAAACCTGCGCGGCGCGAGCGGACCTGATCACCGCCCTGAACAATACTGCCAGGCATTCAGAAGTTGAAGCGGGCACGCACGTTCCACATCATCGGCTGATTGAGATAGCTGTAGTTCGACAGCGACGACTGGATGAACGCCTCATTCAGGCAGTTGGTGCATTCCAGCGCCAGCTGCCAGCGGTTTTCGGGGCCGTTGAGTGCAAGCCCGGCGTTGACCAGCCACGCCGCCTCGCTCTGTGATCCGGTCACGAAATTGCCGTCGCCAAACGGGTTGGCCGGGGTTGTGCGACCCCCGCGCGTGACCGGCGCATCAAAGATCGACAGGTTGGCAATCGCTACTTCCTGGCTCGAGCGGTAGCTGGCGTTAATCGAGGGCACAAGCGTCAGTCCGCTGCTGCCGAGCGGCGCACGATAGCTGCCGCCAAGGGCAAGCGACCAGTCGGGCGTGCGCACCGGCGTCGCCAGCGTGCCGTTGGCGGTGACGATGCCCGCC
>NZ_JBGTFM010000510.1:0-30354 GCF_041747255.1 Blastomonas sp.
AGCGCCGCGCCCTGCGCTCCAGCCACGCCGAGCGCGCCGCCGCCCATGATCAACGCGGGCCGCTTGGCCCCCTTGAGCACATCTGCAACTGCACCTGGCAGGTTCGCCAGAAGCCCCATGTCGTTGCCCAGCCATTCGACCTTGTAGGTCAGGTCTATTGCATCGCCGATGCCATAAACCTTGGCGCCATGCTTCACCGCCTTGCGGATGCGCGTGTTGGCGAGCGGTGCTTCCCAGCGCGGGTTGGTACCCACCAGCAAGATCACGTCCGCTGTCTCGATGCCATTCAGCGTCGAGTTGAAATTGACCGCAGCAAGGTTGCTGACGTCATAGTTCAGCCCCGCCTGGCGCCCTTCAATCAGCGTCGAGCCCATTTGCGCGAGCAGTTCGCGCGCGGCGAACATCGTTTCGCAATCGAGCAGATCGCCGGCAACTGCCGCCACACTCGAACCGGCGTTCACCGCAGCAATCGCCGCAAACGCCTCGGCCCAGCTCGCTTCGACCAGCTTGCCGTCGCGGCGCACATAGGGGCGGTCGAGCCGCCGCCGCGTCAAACCATTGACCGCATAGCGGGTCTTGTCGTTGGCCCACTCCTCATTCACATCGTCGTTGACGCGCGGGAGCACGCGCATGACTTCCCTGCCCCGGCTGTCGAAACGGATGTTGGTGCCGATACCATCCATCACATCGATGCCGAGCGTCTTTTTCAGCTCCCAGGGACGCGCCTCAAAGGCGTAAGGCTTGCTGGTCAGCGCGCCGACCGGGCACAGATCGATGACATTGCCCGAGAGCTCTGACGTCACTGCCTTTTCCAGATAGCTGGTGATCTGCATGTTCTCGCCGCGCCCGATGGAGCCAATCTCCTCAACCCCCGCGACTTCCTCGGCAAAACGCACGCACCTGGTGCAGTGGATGCAGCGCGTCATCGCCGTCTTGATGATCGGCCCCATGTATTTGTCGGTGACCGCACGCTTGTTTTCATCAAAGCGCGAACCGCCACGGCCATAGAAAAGCGACTGGTCCTGCAGATCGCACTCGCCGCCCTGATCGCAGATCGGGCAATCGAGCGGGTGATTGATCAGCAGAAACTCCATGACGCCTTCGCGCGCCTTCTGGACCATTTCGCTGTCGGTGCGGATGTCCTGGTTATCCATTGCGGGCAACGCGCAGCTCGCCTGCGGCTTGGGCGGCCCCGGCTTCACCTCGACCAGACACATGCGGCAATTGCCCGCAATGCTCAGCCGTTCATGATAACAGAAACGTGGGATCTCCTTGCCCGCAGCCTCGCAAGCCTGCAACACGGTCGCGCCCTGCGGCACCTCGACCTCGATCCCGTCTACGGTGAGTTTAGGCATTCGTTGTTATCCCGCCTGTTCAGCGCCAGCAGCGACCACGCGCAACGCTGCGGTGGCCAGTATTGCACGTAGACCGCTCGTGCTCATGACCGGCGACAGTCCGCTTCCGGCGCAACGGTTGACCGTCGGGGTGAGGGCCTTGGCCATGGCCATTTCCTGCTCGCCCGCAACATCGGATTCAAAAAGCCCGGCCACGTCTGCAGGCGCGGTGCGCACAACGCAGATGGCAAGTGCATCGCTGGCATTGCGCGGCTCGGGCGCGACGCTGTCAGCGGCGCGGACCAGCGTATCGCGCGCGGGGGCAAAGCGGGTTTCCAGCAACCTTTCGGCCATGCCAGCCGCAAACAGGATGCCCGCTGACTGCATCTTGCCGCCAGCAAGACATTGACGATTATCGATGGCCAGCGTCCGAAGGGCGGAACGATAGGCCGTTGTTCGAAAATCCATCTGCAGCGTTTTCAAAGCTTTTTCCGTGCTGTTGTCTGCTGCGCATGCAGCAAATGCATGCATGGTTTGACGCGCTTTGGGTGTCGATTCGCTTTCCACAGGACCTGCAGTTTGCGCTGCGGCAAATGTTGATATGGGCAATGTTGCGCCAAAAAAAGCGATGATGAGATTGATCGAACAGTGCTTCATTCCGCAGCCTCCATCAACGGGCCTGAACCCTGTTTTTCGATGATCCGACGCTCCATCTCGGGGCGGAAGTGTTTGATCAGGCCCTGGATCGGCCAGGCCGCTGCATCGCCCAGCGCGCAGATGGTGTGGCCTTCGACCTGCTTGGTGACCTCATAAAGTGTATCGATCTCGTTGATGTCTGCGTCGCCGGTGCGCATCCGCTCCATCACCCGCCACATCCATCCGGTGCCCTCGCGGCACGGGGTGCACTGGCCGCAGCTTTCATGCTTGTAGAAATAGCTCAAGCGGCTGATTGCCTGAACAATGTCAGTCGACTTGTCCATGACGATGACCGCAGCAGTACCAAGCCCCGAGCCAACCTCTTTCAAGCCATCGAAATCCATCGGCGCGTCGATGATCTGCGCCGCCGGCACCAGCGGCACTGACGATCCGCCCGGGATCACCGCGAGCAGATTGTCCCAGCCGCCACGAATGCCGCCGCAGTGCTTTTCGATCAATTCGCGGAACGGGATGCTCATCGCTTCCTCGACCACGCAAGGTTTGTCGACATGGCCGCTGATCTGGAACAGCTTGGTGCCCTTGTTGTTTTCACGCCCGAAGCTCGCGAACCACGCCGCGCCGCGCCGCAGGATGGTTGGTACAACTGCGATGGACTCGACGTTGTTCACCGTCGTCGGGCAACCATAGAGGCCGGCGCCTGCCGGAAACGGAGGCTTCAGGCGAGGCTGGCCCTTCTTGCCCTCAAGGCTCTCGATCATCGCGGTTTCTTCGCCGCAAATATAGGCGCCTGCGCCGCGATGGACGAACACGTCGAAATCATAGCCCGATTTGGCGGCATTCTTGCCGATCAGCCCCGCAGCATAGGCCTCGTCTACTGCAGCCTGAAGAACCTCGGCTTCGCGAATATATTCGCCGCGCACATAGATATAGGCGGCGCGCGCGCGCATCGCGAAACCCGCGATCAACGCACCCTCGATCAGCTTGTGCGGATCGTGGCGCAGGATCTCGCGGTCCTTGCAGCTGCCCGGCTCCGACTCATCGGCGTTGACAACAAGGAAGCTAGGGCGGCCGTCCTTGCTTTCCTTCGGCATGACGCTCCACTTCATACCCGTCGGAAAGCCAGCACCTCCACGCCCGCGCAGGCCCGATGCCTTCATCTCCTCGATGATCTTGTCCTGGCCCCAGGCGATCAGGTCCTTGGTGTTGTCCCAATCGCCGCGCGCCTGCGCCTCTTTGAGGTTCCATGGCTGGAACCCGTAAAGATTGGTGAAGATGCGATCCTTGTCAGCGAGAAAATCAGAGCTCATGTCAATCCTCACCCGCCTCGCGCAATTCCAGCCGACGATCAATACGACCGATGCGTTCGCCAACATGATCGAGCCTGCGGTTTACGCCAGCCATACTGACTTCAACTTGAGCCACCCGAACCGACGTGGACGCAACGCCCTGCTCAACGTCGGTGAGCCTCGATTTTATGTCAGACAGCTCCATTCGCATTTCCTGCTGTTCTGCCCGAACTTTTTTAAGCAATTCAAAGGTCAGATTCGCAATGTCAGACTGTGTGGCCATCACCATTCCCCGCGATAGTCGTGGTTGGCATCGACCATGGCCTTAAGCGTGGTCGGGCCACCTTCCGGCTCGCTGGTGTTGCGTCCGGCAATCTGGGTACCAGGCCTCGGGCTCTCGCCTGCTGCCAGCGCCTCAAGGATGCGCGTCGTGCTGTCATAGTCGAGGTCTTCGAAATTGTCGTCGTTGATCTGGACCATCGGCGCATTCGAGCAGTTGCCCATGCACTCGACCTCGGTCAACGTGAACAGCCCGTCGGGGGTGGTCCTCCCCTTGACCAGCCCCTTGTTGGCGCACGCGGCCATCACATCGTCGCTGCCGCGCAACAGGCATGGCGTCGTGCCGCAGACCTGCACATGAAAGCGGCCAACCGGCGCGAGATTATACATCGTGTAAAAGCTCGCGACCTCATAGGCTCGGATGAACGGCAGATCGAGCTGGGCCGCGACATATTCGATCACCGGCACCGGCAGCCAGCCCTGGGTTTGCGTTTCCGCCCCCACCTGCCGCTGCGCCAGATCGAGCAGTGGCATGACAGCCGAGCGCTGACGCCCCTCGGGATAGCGCGCGATGTACGTTTTCGCCTTGGCAAGGTTTTCGCTCGTGAACGCAAAACCACCCCAGCGGGCGCGAGTTTCGGTTTCATCGGGGATATGCGGTGCATCAGCCATTATTTGGCGTCCGTCAGATCAAGGCGACGTTCCACACGTGCCAATCGCTCATCAAAACGGTCCATACGATGGTTAAGGCCGGACACTGAAATTATTATGCCTGCGAGATGTTCATCGACAGCGCTTGCCCGCATTTTGAGGTCCATGATGTCGCCCTTCAACTCGGAGATGCCAGCCTGCATCTTCTGCAGGACCGAATAGATCAGCTCGTTGGTGACATTTTCCGTCATGGTGTGCTCTCCACCTGGGTTGAGGCCGGCTGACTCACCAAGTTTTCCCGCTGTTTCCGCCTGCGCTGCACACGTGGATACAGGAATCCCCACCAGGCTGCATTGAACACGACCCCGGCAACAATTGCCGACATGCCGGTCAACAGCGGCCATTCGGGCAATTCAATAAACCGGGCATGCGATGCCCAGCCAAGCACCATCCACAGCACGCCGATCACGGTCATCGCCGTCATGTATCGCTCTGCAAACGCGTCCCAGCGATCAATGGCACGGTTCATCACCGGTCGCACTCCCCGAACACCACGTCGATGGCGCCAAGAACCGCCGTTGCATCAGACAGCATGTGGCCCTTGCACATGAAGTCCATGGCCTGCAGGTGCGAAAATGCGGTCGGGCGGATCTTGCAACGGTAGGGCTTGTTGGTGCCGTCGCTGACCAGATAGACGCCGAACTCGCCCTTGGGGCTTTCGGTCGCAACATAGACCTCGCCAGCGGGCACGTGGAAGCCTTCGGTATACAGCTTGAAGTGGTGAATCAGCGCTTCCATCGACTGCTTCATGTCGCCGCGCTTCGGTGGCACGACCTTGCGATCATCCGCTGCAACCGGGCCTTCGGGCATGTTGGCAAGACACTGTTTGATGATCCTTGCAGATTGCCGCACCTCTTCAACGCGGACCATGAACCGGTCATAGCAATCGCCGCGCGTGCCGACCGGCACGTCGAATTCCATCTGCGCGTAGACGTCATATGGCTGCGACTTGCGCAGATCCCAGGCTATGCCCGCGCCACGGATCATCGGGCCGGAAAAGCCCCAGCGCACGGCATCGGCCTGCGAGACGACCGCGATATCCACATTGCGCTGTTTGAAGATGCGGTTGTCCACAACCAGGCTCATCGCGTCCTCAAACAGCTGCGGCAACCGCGTGTCGAGCCAGTCGCCGATGTCAGTCAACACCTTGAGCGGAATATCCTGATGCACCCCGCCGGGGCGGAACCATGCCGCATGCATGCGCGCACCCGATACGCGTTCGTAGAAGTTCATGCAGTCTTCGCGCAGCTCAAACAGCCACAGATTGGGTGTCATTGCCCCGACATCCATCACGTGCGCACCCAGATTGAGCATGTGGTTCTTGATGCGCGTGAGTTCAGCCATCAACACCCGCAAATATTGCGCGCGGATCGGCACCTCAAGATCGAGCAGCTTCTCGATGGCCAATACGTAGCTGTATTCCTGCGCCAGTGGCGAGCAGTAATCGAGCCGGTCGAAATAGGGCAAGGCCTGCAGATAGGTCTTGTATTCGATCAGTTTTTCGGTGCCGCGATGCAGCAAGCCGACGTGGCAATCAATCCGCTCGATGATCTCGCCGTCAAGCTCCATCACCATGCGCAACACGCCGTGCGCTGCCGGGTGCTGCGGGCCGAAATTAATCGTATAGTTCTGGATTTCCAGATCGCCTGCGGTCGAATCCTGTTCAACCAGGCTATCGCCCAAATCGTCGTGAAGCGCCTCGGCACTCATGCCTTGCCCCCCTTATTGTCAGGACCTTTGTCTGCATTGTCGCTGGGCTTGGCCGCTTCCTTGTTGGCCTGCTTGCCAGCGCCAGTGTCGGACTGTTTCTCTGTAGTCTTGGGAATGTCGACTTGCGGCGGGCCATCGGGCGCTTTTTCATCGCCCGGCAGCGGATAATCGGCACCTTCCCACGGCGAGAGAAAATCAAAATTACGAAAATCCTGCGCCAACTTCACCGGCTCATACACCACCCGGCCCTGCTCTTCGGAATAGCGCATCTCGCTGTAGCCGGTGAGCGGAAAGTCCTTGCGGAACGGATGGCCGCGAAAACCATAGTCGGTGAGGATACGGCGCAGATCGGGGTTGCCGGCAAAGATCACGCCAAAAAGGTCATAGACCTCGCGCTCCAGCCAGCCCGCCACTGGCCACAATGTCGTGACGGTCGGCACAGGCGTATTTTCATCGGTGGTGCAGGCAACCCTGATGCGATGGTTTTTGGTGAGGCTCAGCAAACAATAAACGATCTCGAACCGCTCGGCACGGGCGGGATAATCCACCCCGGCAATCTCGACCAACTGCTGGTAGTCGTGGTTGTCGCGCAAAAGTTCGAGCGCTTCGGCAATGCTCTCGCGCTGCACGGTGAAGCAATATTCGTCATGTGTCTGACGCACCGCGATCAGCCGCGCACCCAGCGTTGCGGCCACCGCATCGCCAAGCCCTTCCAACACAGCATAGCGTGGTGCTGAATGTCCCATCTTCATTCCTTCGTCAGCCAGCCTCCCAGCCGGCCTTCACTCAATCATCGCTCAATCGTGCCGACCCGGCGGATCTTGCGCTGCAACTGCATCACGCCATACAGCAATGCCTCAGCGGTCGGCGGACAACCCGGTACGTAAATATCGACCGGAACGATCCGGTCACAGCCGCGCACCACCGAATAGCTGTAATGATAGTAACCGCCGCCATTGGCACAGCTGCCCATCGAAATCACATATTTCGGGTTCGACATCTGATCATACACACGGCGCAGCGCGGGCGCCATCTTGTTGCACAAGGTACCCGCAACGATCATCACATCAGACTGGCGCGGAGAGGCGCGCGGCGCGACGCCAAAGCGCTCCATATCATAGCGCGGCATGCTGACGTGGATCATCTCCACCGCGCAGCAGGCAAGACCAAAGGTCATCCACCATAAAGAACCGGTCCGCGCCCACTGGAACAGGTCTTCGGTCGTGGTGACCAAAAAGCCTTTGTCGGCAACTTCAGCATTGATATCGTTCAGAAATGCGACATCAGGCAGCGTACCGGTGCCGGGCACGAGCGCCCTTGAGGTGCCAGCATGCGACCCGGCGGTCTGAGGCCCTACTCCCAATCGAGTGCTCCCATTTTCCATTCGTAGACAAAGCCCACCGTGAGAATCCCCAAGAATACCATCATTGCGCCCCAGGCTTCCCAACCCAAATCAAGGAAGGTCACCGCCCAAGGAAACAGGAACGCGACCTCAAGATCGAAGATGATGAACAGGATCGCGACGAGATAAAAGCGGACATCAAATTGACTGCGCGAATCTTCGAACGCGGGGAAACCGCATTCATATTCGGTCAGCTTGGCGACCGATGGATCATGCGCTCCCGTCAGCCTCGATACACCCATCGGCAGAAAAACAAATGCGACCGAAAGGATCAGCGCGACCGCAAGGAACAGCAGGATTGGCAGATATTCAGCCATGCGCGTTTCCCGATATGCGTGATGCTTGCGCGGTCTTTAGGCCCGCATTTGCGTTATCGCAACCCACCTGCCTGCGCTTTTTTGTGGGTCCACCCATGCGCTTGCAAGCAACGCTGATCCACGTTGCACCACGTGCAACTCTGCGCCAAAATGCCTGCGAGCTCTGGGGCGCATCATCAAAGCCCGGCGGGCTGGAACATGGGGGCAAGCTCAGCATGAAAACCTATATCAATATTTTTTTGGCGGTGACGCTGCTGGCTGGCGCAACAGTTGGAGCGTTCCCTGCGGCGGCACAGACAATTGCAGCCGAGCGGCCTGCCAGCGTCCTTCATGTACTAAAGTCGCTTGGCCTGCCCGGCGAAATCAAGAACCAGCCCAACGGAGCGCCTTATATCAGCAGCACGCATGATAATATGCCGTTCGTGATCGCGATGATGAACTGCAACGACCAGAACGAAGTTTGCAAAACGATGCAGTTCTATTTCGGCTTCAATGATCGCAAGGGCTTCAGCCTTGAGCACATCAATAGCTGGAACAGCGGCAAGCGTTTCGTGCGCGCCTATCGCGACAGCGAGGACGATCCGGTGCTGGTGATGGATGTCGATACCGACAAGGGCGGCATTCCCGACGCCGTGTTCCGCGAAAATCTAGATGTCTGGCTGAACCAGATGCAGAATTTCCGCCGCTTCGTGCTGGACCAGGACTGAACGCGATCCGCCCCGGTCAGCGCAACGCGCCGACCAACAGCTTGTGTAAACGCGAGTGCATCGCGTCATTGCCGGCCAGCATCTGCTGACGTTCCATTGGCTGCGCGCCGCCGCGATAGTCGGTGACGAAACTGCCCGCCTCGCGCACCAGCAGGATGCCCGCGGCCACGTCCCAAGGCTCGAGCCCGCTTTCCCAGAAGCCATCGTAACGCCCCGCGGCCACCCAGGCGAGATCGAGTGACGCAGCGCCAAAGCGGCGGATACCGGCTACTTCTGGCGCAATCGCTCCGAAGATGCGGGTCCATTCGCTCATGTCACCATGGCCCATATAGGGTATGCCGGTTGCGACCAAAGCCTCGTTGAGATTGCGCCTGCCCGAGACTCGCAGACGGCGATCCTGCAACCAGGCACCGCGCGATTTTTCTGCCCAATAGCTTTCGTCGGTCAGCGGTTGATAGATCATGGCCGCGCTGATCTCGCCCCAGCACTTGCCGTCGAGCGTCGGCTCCTGCACCGCAATTGAAATGGCGAAATGCGGGATACCGTGCAGGAAGTTGCTGGTGCCGTCGAGCGGATCGATGATGAAGCGCGGGCGACCGTCGTCCGCCGGAATATCGCCGCCCTCTTCAAGCAGAAAACCCCAGCCGGGCCGCGCCTTGGACAGCTCATCATACAGGATGCGCTCAGCGCGCTGGTCAGCCTTGGACACGAAGTCCGCCGGGCCTTTTTGCGACACCTGCAGATGCTCGACCTCGCCGAAATCGCGGCGCAGGCGTCCGCCCGCCTTGCGCGCGGCGCTTTCCATGACCCGGATGATGGCTGAAATGGCAGGCATGTCTGGCGGGTCCGATCAATCCGCCTTGCGGACATATTCCTTGGCGTAGACGTCAACGACAATGCGCGTGCCGCTGCTGATATGCGGCGGCACCATTACGCGCACGCCGTTGTCGAGGATGGCGGGCTTGTAGCTCGACGAGGCGGTCTGCCCCTTCACCACCGCATCAGCCTCGACAATCGTCGCTTCGATCTGGTCGGGCAATGCCACCGAGATTGGGCGTTCGTCATACATTTCGAGCGTGACCTGCATCCCGTCCTGCAGAAACGCGGCTTCATCACCCAGCAGCTTGGCGGCGATGGTGATCTGCTCAAAATTCTCTTCGTCCATGAACACGAACGCATCGCCATCCGCGAACAGGAACTGGAAGTCCTTGGTGTCGAGCCGCACCTTCTCGACCGTATCGGCGCTGCGATAGCGGATATTGGTCTTGCGGCCGTCCTCGAGGTTCTTCATCTCGACCTGCATGAACGCGCCGCCCTTGCCGGGCTGGGTATGCTGGATCTTGGCGACCTTCCAGATACCACCTTCATGTTCCAGAATGTTGCCGGGGCGAATATCGACACCGCTGATTTTCATGCGAGGCTCGTTTCCGTTTGATTGTCAGGAATTGGACATGCGCCCTAGGCGCTCGCCCGGATTATGGCAAGGTTTTTGGGCACGGCCAGCGCGCGACCGACCGGGCCACATCGATCGGACCGGATCGGGCGTTGATCGAAACCGGGCTCCGGCGTCCATTCCTTACTATTATGTTACGACGATCGCTGGTAAATGTCATACCCAGTGTTTATACCCTGCCATGACGTGGAATTCTGGAACAAAGATATGCCGCTGCTCAGCCTGAAAACACCCGCTGCCGGGATCTTTGGCAGAGCGCCCAATGCGATCACCAGCGCGCTGGGGTGCCGCAACGAACCGCTGCCCGATGTCGAGACGTTCGAGGAAGATTTCCTCGCCTATCTGAACCGGCTCGACGTTGCGGCGCGCATTCGCGCTGAAGCATCATCATCGCGCGATAAATCGCTCGTGTGCAGTTGAGCGTTCCTCAGCGCAGAGTTCAGTAAAAGCCCTCACCGCCGCTTCAGGTCCCTCGGGATGCGCCCAGATACCGCCGCTGACCGCAATAAAATCAGCCCCAGCAGCGATCAATGGCCGGGCGTTATCCACCGTAATCCCGCCAATCGCGACACACGGCAATTCCATCAGCGATGACCACCAATGCAGGATATCGGGGTCCGCCTGCGCCTTGGCGTCCTTGGTGCTGCTGGGATAAAACGCGCCGAACGCGACATAATCCGCCCCGGCATCGCCCGCCTCAAGCGCCAGATGACGGCTGTCATGGCAGGTCACGCCGATCTGTGCCTCACGTCCCAGCGCCTCGCGCGCCTCGCGCGGATCACCATCGCTCTGCCCCAGATGCACACCGTCCGCAGCCAGCCGCTTGGCCAGCGCGACATCATCATTGACGATGAACGCACAGTCATGCTCGGCGCAGATCGCCTGTAACGGCGCTGCCAGCCGCGCAGCCTCGTGCTGATCGACGCCTTTCACCCGGAACTGAAACGCCGCAACCTTGCCACCGGCCAAAGCGGCGCGCAGCCGCTCGGGGAAGTCTCCGCCCACATCCAGCGGTGAAATCAGATAAAGTTGGCACGGATTTCGTGCCTCAGGATGCGAAGTCGTTGTCATCCCGCCTCCTTATGCGGCAGCGCCGACAATGTCACCAGCTTCGCGAGGCCATTATGGAAACGCCATGTAAACCCAGACGGGCCGGTACAGCGGTTGGCCCGAGGCGTCGATCGGCGTCACCGCATCGGCCACCGGTGAGCCGTGCGCAGGCGCGATCGTGATGCCGGCCGGAATTGGGTTGGGCGGTGCGCTGGTCGATAGCTGGCGGGTGTTGCCGAAAGGCGGCGTGCCGCCATCGACCGAGACCAGCACACCAAATCCATCCAGTCCGATCTGCCGCCACCCGGCGCGCACCTGGCTCAAGAAAACAAGAGGGTCGGCGGTGTGGGTGAGGCCGTAATGGCGCGACGCAGGGGTCATTCCGGGTCGTGCCATCCATAGCGCCAGGCCATCAGCGCCCGGCCCGGGATCGGCGGGACCGGAAAACATCGCCACCCGGTCTACCGTCACGGTCTTGCCGATAAACGCGGCATGGCCCGATCCCTGCGAATGCCCACCAACGGTGATCAGCGCCCAGTTTAGCGATGAACCGCTCAAATATTGACCCCAACCTTCATTCGGGAAATTGAGTGCCAAATGGCGGAGCAGCGACACCAGCCGCCCGGTAATTGAATTTGCAGAATTGACACTGACCGAACTGCTGCTGTTTGCGCCGGTCAATATCTCCTGGCGCACATTGCCTGCGCATTCCGGGTCGGTAGAGCCCGAGCACAGCGTCGCAACCGCATCGTCATTGGGATAGGTGAGGCCGATTGCGTGGTAACCGCGTTCTGCTGCTGTTCGCACGATCAGACGATATGTGCGGGGCACGGCGCCAGTGCCGGGAAGCATGACGAACAATTTGCCGCGAGCCGCCACCGCCGGATCGGGGTTGATGACAAAATGCGGCGACAGGTTGCTGTCGATTGCAAAATCAGTGACGGCAGGTGCGATTTCGCGCGCGACTGCCGGCGGTGCCGGGGGCGGTGCTGGTGTCGGGGCCGGGGCTGGAGCAGGTGGAGGCATCGGCGCAACGCTGACCGGCGGCGAGGACGGGGTTGGCGGTGCATCACTCCCACAACCCACAGCGAGGCTTGCCAACAGACCTAACACCACCTTGCGTGACTGCATCTCGTGTTCCTGCGGTTATTTCAGCGATTTTAATCGCAGTACGGCACCAGCATGACAAGCAGCGCAAAGGTACTAAATTGTAATGGTGCCAGACCCGTCATTACCCAAGGTTTTGAGTCAGGCAACGGATGCTGCGTGAATCTCCCCGATCGCCTCATCAAGCGAACTGTTGAATTCCTCATCGCTCATGTGGTGATTGAGATCATTGAGCAGTGCGCGCGAGAAGCTGGCGATCACGCCTTGATTCTTGGCGAGTTCCACGCAGGCATCGGCGCGGCTGAAGCCGCCCGACAATGCGACAACGCGGATCACGGCGGGGTGCGCCACCAGATCAGCAAACAATCCGGCCTGCGCAGGCAGCGACAGCTTGAGCATGACACGGCGGCCTTCGGAAAGCGCATCGAGCGCTTTTTTAAGCTCGGCAAGCAGGATGGCGTCGCATTCGGCGCGCGTCTCGCTCTTGATCGACACTTCCGGCTCGATGATCGGCACAAGGCCATGATCGATAATCTGGTTGGCGACGGCAAACTGCTGCTCGACAATGGCCCTGATGCCGCCCGCCGATGCTGAATTGATGACCGAGCGCATCTTTGTGCCGAAAATGCCAAGCGCCCTGGCGCGGTCCAGCAGCGTATCCAAACCCGCGATGGATTTCATCAGCTGCACGCCGTCGGCCTCATCTTCCAGACCCTTGTCAACCTTGAGGAACGGGACCACGCCGCGCTCCCACAGCAGCTGGGGCACTGGCTTGCCATCGGCTTGGCCGTCCATCGTGCGTTCAAACAGGATCGCGCCGATCACCTTTTCGCCGCTGAAGCAGGGCGAGGTAACGATGCGGCTGCGCATCGCGTGGATCAGCGCGAACATTTCTTCATCGTCCGACCATGCACCCTGATCAATGCCATAGCCAGCGAGTGCCTTGGGGGTCGATCCGCCGCTCTGGTCGAGCGCGGCGATAAAGCCTGCGCCGGTTTCGATCTTGGCGAGCATCTGGTTGAAAACGTTGGTGTCGGTCATGCAATCCTCGTGAACATCTGGCCTCTTGGGCATCTGGCGGGTCATCTGACGCGTCCCCTATCGCTGCGGCGGGATATCGGCAAGCGCCTTGTGCTGCGGCGTCAACGTGCGGGCTGGCGCGGCCTCGCGGTCAGGTTGATCGCGATGGAAATCCGCTCTGACTCGCCATGCCAGCTGGTGACCGAATGGCCAAGCCAGCCGGGAAACATCACCAGCAGACCGGGTTCGGGGACGATTTCGTGGAGCTGTTCGGGCTGGCAATCGGCAAAGCGCAAATCGGGCGCGTGCATATCGAGCGCGGGCAGACGCGGGTCGTGCAGCCGCAGCCTGCCGCCGCCGTCGGCCTCTGCCTGAACGAAATAAACCGCCGCCCAATAGGTCGCGCCATGGCTGTGCTGAACATTGGCGGCGCCCTGCCCGTTGATGTTCGCCCAACCCTCAAGCAACCAGCCGCGCCGACCCAGCGCCTCCGCGCGCACATCCTGCGTATGCGCATCGGCAAGGGTGATGACGGCGCGCGCGAGTTCGTGCGAGGCTTCTCCCGCCCATTCGAACAAACGCGTATCCGAATGCCAGCCACCCGCATTGGAGCGCTGGATGCCGGTGTCGCCCGACCGTCGTTCGCAGATCGCCTGCGCAAGCGCCGCGTTCAGCGCGGCAGCATTGGGCATCCGGTGACGGATCAGCGGGGTGGCAAACAGGCCTGTGACCTCGGCGCGACCGTCAGAAGGCGGCACGTCCGCCATGCTCAGCGGTGCAGCGCCTTGACGCCGGGCAATTCGATGCCTTCCATCCATTCAAGGAAAGCGCCGCCAGCGGTTGAAACATAAGAAAAATCATCACCCACACCGGCGTGGTTGAGCGCAGCCACGGTATCACCGCCGCCTGCGACCGACACCAATGTGCCCTCACGCGTCAGCGCCGCTGCGGTGCGTGCCAGCGCCACCGTTGCCCTGTCGAACGGCGGATATTCGAATGCGCCCAGCGGACCGTTCCAAACGAGCGTGCGGCAGGTCTTGAGCACATCGGACAGCGCCTCGACCGCTGCATCGCCGATATCGAGGATCATCTCGTCGGCAGCGACCTCGTGCACGTTGACGGTGCGATGGTCGGCATGCGCGGCGAATGTCTTTGCCACGACGACATCATAAGGAAGATGCACGGTGCAATTGGCCTTGTCCGCCGCATCGAGGATCGCGTTGGCGGTCTCGGCCAGATCATGCTCGCACAATGATGTGCCGACATCCACACCGCGCGCCGCCAGAAATGTGTTGGCCATGCCGCCGCCGATGATCAGATGATCGACCTTGCCGACCAGATGGGTGAGCACATCGAGCTTGGACGACACCTTTGACCCGCCAACCACGGCGGCCACCGGATGCTCGGGCTGGTCCAGTGCGATCTCAAGCGCCTTGAGCTCCGCCTCCATCGCGCGGCCCGCAAACGCCGGGAGCAGATGCGCGAGCCCTTCAGTGCTGACATGCGCGCGGTGCGCCGCTGAAAAGGCATCGTTGACGTAAAAGTCGGCCAGGCTTGCCATCTGCTTGGCGAGTGCCGGGTCGTTGGTCTTTTCGCCGGGGTAAAAGCGCGTATTCTCCAGCACGGTGATGCTGCCCGGCTCGAGAATATCCACGGCATGCCGGTCAGGCGCGCCAAGAAACCCGACATGGCGGCCCATCACCGACGCCAGAGCGCCAGCCATCGGCTGCAGCGACAGCGCCGGATCAACCTTGCCATCGGGCCGCCCGAAATGCGCGAGCACCAGCACCTTGGCACCATGATCTGCGAGCTCGGCCAGGGTTGGCATGGCTGCAAGCAGGCGGGTATCGTCAGACACCACACCGTCGTGCATCGGCACGTTCAGGTCTTCGCGGACCAGCACCGGCTTGCCCGCAATCCCGTGCGGATCAGCGAGCAGATCATCGATGGTCTTGAACATCGCAGCCACCCTTCCTTTGCTGGCTTACAGCAGGCCCGCCATCACGCCTGCGGTATCGACCATGCGGTTGGAAAATCCCCATTCATTGTCATACCAGCTGACCACGCGCACCAGCTTGCCGTCGATCACCGCGGTTTCCAGGCTGTCGATGGTCGAGCTGGCCGGGTCATGGTTGAAATCGATCGAGACCAGCGGCTCATCGGTATAGGCGAGCACGCCCTTCAAAGCGCCCTCGGACGCGGCTTTCAGCGCGCCGTTGATTTCCTCGACACTGGTGTCGCGGCCGGGCGTGAAAGTCAGGTCAACAAGGCTGACATTGGGGGTCGGCACGCGGATCGCCGATCCGTCGAGCTTGCCCTTCAGTTCGGGCAATACGAGGCCAACCGCACGCGCCGCGCCCGTGGTGGTGGGGATCATCGACATCGCAGCAGCGCGCGCGCGGCGCATGTCACCATGAATCTGGTCGAGGATCTTCTGGTCGTTGGTGTAGCTGTGGATCGTGGTCATCAGCCCGCGCTCAATGCCGACGAGGTCATTCAAGACCTTGGCCACCGGCGCGAGGCAGTTGGTCGTGCAGCTGGCATTGGAGACGACGACATCATCGGCGGTCAGCACGTCATGGTTGACGCCGAACACGATGGTCTTGTCCGCGCCGCCCGCAGGTGCCGAGATCAGCACCCGCTTGGCACCGGCGGTGAGATGCGCACTCGCCTTTTCCTTGTCAGCGAAAAAGCCCGTGCATTCCAGCGCAATATCAACGCCAAGCGCAGCGTGCGGCAGCTTGGCCGGGTCGCGCTCTGCGGTCACCCTGATCGCCCTGCCGTTGACGACGATGGTATCACCAACCGCCTCGACCGTGCCGGGGAAAGGCCCATGAACACTGTCACGCTTGAACAGCAGCGCATTGGACTTGGCATCGGCCAGATCGTTGATCGCAACCAGTTCAAGATCGTGATCGGTGCGCTCAAGCAGCGCACGCGCCACGAGACGACCGATGCGGCCAAACCCATTGATTGCAACTTTGACGGTCATGAAGCCTTCTCCTGAGAAAATTGTCTGATTAGCTTAGCGTTCGGCGAGTGCGGCTTGCACCACAGGGGCGATCTTGTCGACGGTGAGGCCAAAATGATCGAACAGCGCATCAATCGGCGCCGATGCGCCAAAGCTGTCGATGCCAAAGCGCAGGCCGTCTGCGCCAACATAGCGGTCCCAGCCGAAGGTGACCCCCGCCTCAAGCGAGACTTTCATCATATCGGCCGGCAACAGATCAGCGCGGTAGCTGTCAGGCTGCGCATCGAACAGCGACCAGCATGGCATCGATACAACGTCCGCGCCAACCCCGGCAGCTTCAAGCGCATCGGCGACGCCGAGCGCGAGCGATACCTCTGATCCGGTGCCAATCAGCACGACCTGCCGCCGGTTGCCCGCTGCCTTGATGCGATAGGCACCGCGCGCGCATGCATTGCTATCGGCTTCGCTGCGCCGGAATTGCGGCAGGTTCTGACGGGTGAGTGCAAGCACGCTGGGGCTCGTTTTCGCCTGCAGCGCCAATTCCCAGCATTCAGCGGTTTCCACCGCATCGGCAGGACGGAACACCAGCAGGTTGGGCATCATCCGCAGGCTCATGACATGCTCGACCGGCTGATGGGTCGGGCCATCTTCGCCAAGGCCAATGCTGTCATGGGTCATTACATAGATCACCCGCTGCCGCTGCAGCGCCGACAGGCGGATTGCGGCGCGGCAATAATCGGTGAACACCAGAAACGTGCCGCCATAGGGAATGACGCCGCCGTGCAACGCCATGCCGTTCATCGCGGCGGCCATGCCGAATTCACGAATACCATAATAGACGTAACGCCCGCCGGGATTGTCAGCGCTCATCACGCCCAGCCCCGCCGTCTTGGTGTTGTTCGATCCGGTCAGATCGGCCGACCCACCAACGGTCTCGGGCAGACGCGGATTGATCGCACCCAGCGCCAGTTCCGATGCCTTGCGGGTGGCGACCTTTTGCGGTTCGGCGAGCAGCCCGGCGATGTGCTGCGACAAGCTGAAACCTGAGGGCAGATCCCCCGCCATACGCCGCGTCAGTTCGGCGCGCTTGTCGGACGCTGCCAGCCGTGCACGCCAGTCAGCATGCGCCTCGGCACCGCGTGCGCCAAAGCCCTGCCACACGGCGCGGATGTCGTCGGGCACCACGAATGGCGCGTGCTTCCACCCAAGCTGGGTCCTGACCGCGTCCACCTCTGCCGCTCCAAGCGCTGCACCGTGCGTCGCCGATGTGCCCTGCTTGTTGGGCGCGCCCTTGCCGATGATGGTGGCACAGGCAATCAGCGACGGGCGCGGATCGGCCAAAGCTCCATCAAGCGCCGCACGGATCGAAGCCGGGTCATGCCCGTCGCAATCAACCACATGCCAGCCGGTGGCGCGATATCGTGCGCGAATGTCTTCGCTGGTCGACAGGTTGGTCGCGCCATCGATGGTGATCTTGTTGTCGTCCCATAGCACATTCAGCCGCCCGAGGCCGAGATGCCCGGCGAGCCCGATCGCCTCATGGTTGATACCTTCCATCAGGCAGCCGTCGCCTGCGACCACCCAGGTGCGGTGATCGACCAGCGCATCGCCGAACTGCGCATTTAGATGCCGCTCAGCCATCGCCATGCCTACCGCCATCGCCAGCCCCTGACCCAGCGGACCGGTGGTGCTCTCTACGCCTGGCAGCTCAAAATTCTCAGGATGCCCGGCGCACGGGCTGTGCAGCTGGCGGAAATTGCGGATGTCCTCGATGGTCGGGCGCGCATAGCCGGTAAGGTGCAGCACCGAATACAACAACATCGAGCCATGGCCTGCCGACAGCACGAACCGGTCGCGGTCCGCCCAATCGGGGGCTGATGCGTCGAACTTGAGATAGTCGCCAAACAACACGGTCGCGACATCCGCCATGCCCATCGGCATGCCGGGGTGGCCGCTGTTGGCCGCCTCTACAGCATCCATCGCCAGCACGCGGATTGCGTTGGCAAGATCCTCAAAAACCACCGTCATTGCCGCGCACTTTCAGCTTCAGGTCAAAACATCATCCGCAAGGCGACCGGGCAAAACGTGCCAGCCAGCCTTAAAATGCCGACGGCGAGTCGCCTGCGGGCTCACCCTTTGGTGGCCACGGTGCATCGCGTCAAGTTCCGCAAGCCTGTAGCGTGTGCACATTCTTGCGCTCATGTGATTTCATGCTACTGTCATATCATGGCAAATGAACGACTTATCCTTGCTATTGCCCAAATGGAGCGAGCTTTGACCAAGATTGAAGCGCTGCAGGCAAACGCAACTGCAGGGCCGTCGTCCGACACGCCTGTCGCTGCCGATCACGCGGCGCTGGTGACGCGGCACGATCAGCTGAAAGTCGCGGCAGCCCGGACGCTCAGCGATATCGACGCGCTGCTGGCCAGCCAGAGCTAGCGCCTGCCATGCCAGACATCCGCCTCGCCATTGCCGGACGCCAGTTCACGGTCACCTGCCAACCCGGAGAGGAGCAGCATCTGGCGCGGCTCGGCACCATGCTCGACACCGCCGCGCGCAAGGCGGCGCCCAATGCCACCAGCCTGACCGAGACGCGCGCGCTGCTGTTTGCCGGGCTCGTCCTGGCCGATGAGCTTTCCGAAACCATCGACGCGCGGGCCAATGCGCCTGCCAGCGATGCCGTCCAGTCGACACCAGCGCCGCAGCAGGGTGAGCTAATGGTCACCGACAATTACGATGATCTGGCGGCGCGCGCGATCGAGCGCCTGACCGAACGGCTTGAAAATCTTGCAACGGCCCTTGAGAAGGGCCCGCATCCGGCTTAGATTAAACATTGGGACTGCCTGGTACGAGCTGCAGAGAACATCCCTGAGGCGATACATCTACCAAGGGAGCTGTCCCTGTCCTGGCTCCGGCTAAGGGCACACGGCGCCCACCTGACGTTACTGGCGTCAGAGGATATTCCAGCAAACGGCCAAGGCGGTTCCAACCTTTTCGCGTTATGACCAGCATACCCGATCAAAAGCGTGCCCTGCGCAAGACGATGCGCGCGGCGCGAAAGGCGCACTGGCAGGCGATCCCCTTATCGCACCGCGCTTTGGTGTTCTCCCGCCCGCCGCGCATTGCCGAGCCGCTATTGCTCGGGCAGACCGAGACTGTCGGCCTGTATTGCGCGATGGACGGCGAAGCCCCCACGGCCGGCCTCGCACGCTTTCTGCTTGATCAGGGCCGGTTCATCGCGCTGCCGTGGTTTCACTCACGCACACAGCCGATGGCGTTCAAATTATGGTCGGGCAGCGAAGACACGCTCGTCCCCGGCCCCTGGGGGTTGCAGCCAAGCGCAGCGATGCCCGATGCACAGCCACAGGCGCTGGTGATGCCGCTGCTTGCGTTTGATGCGATGTGCCAGCGGCTCGGCCAAGGCGGCGGGCATTATGACCGCTATATCGCCGGGCATCCGTCCACGCGGCGGATCGGACTGGCGTGGAGCGTGCAAAAGGTTGAAGCCGTGCCGGTCGCACCCCATGATAGTCCGATGCATGCCGTGATCACCGAACAGCGGTTTTTTCTCCGCGAGGACCAGGACAAGTTATGAAGCCGACTTTGCGCAAACCTGTGGGCATATTTGCCATCTTGGCAATTATCACTTTATGGGCTGTACTGGTGGCCAGCTTTTCGGGCGTTATCGGCAACTGGCATATCGCCGCGCAGACGGTGGTCTACGGCATCGCCGGGATCATCTGGATCGCACCGATGCGGCCGCTGATGATCTGGATGGAGACCGGCAACTGGCGTGCTTGATCTTGCTCGCTGATCTGTGAGATATCCCAACGCCTGCAGGTGACCATTATCTCGCGGATGTATCCGCAGAAAGTGGCGCGAGTGACGGGGCTCGAACCCGCGACCTCCGGCGTGACAGGCCGGCGCTCTAACCAACTGAGCTACACCCGCAGTGCGTTGGAGCGCGGCTGATAGAATTGACCTGTGCACCTGTCAACCGGTGTTTGAACTTTTCACCTCGACCGGTTTTGGCGTCTGGCCCGGTGGCGGATCACGCGGCTGCGGATGCCGGGTCAGCGTGCCCGATTCAAACAGGAACCCGGCGATATCCGGCTTGCCCGCCGCCGACACCACCGTCTGGATGATGATCAGCAAGGGCACCGCGAGCAGCGCGCCGGTGGTGCCCCACACCCACGCCCAATAGCTCAGCGAGACGAGGATCAGCAAAGGGTTCATCGTCAGCCTGCGCCCCAGCACCGCCGGCGTGATCAGATTGGCCTCAACGAAGTGGAAGACGATCTGCACGCTCGCCGGGATCAGCGCAGTCCACAAATCGCCGAAGGTCATCAATCCGCCAAGCGCCAGCAGCACCGCCGCCAGCACGGGCCCAAGATAGGGCACAAAATTCAGCAGCGCGACGATGCCGCCCCACATCGCGGGCGAATCCATGCCGAGCAGCCACACCACCACACCCACCGATATGCCGAGCATCAGGTTGATGATGGTGATGGTGGTGAGATAGGCGGAGGTCGCCGACACCACGTTCTGGATGACCCGCGCGGTTGCCATCGCCCCGGTAAAGCTGCCCCGGCTGTTGATCGCATTTTCGCGCAATTTGGTCCAGCCGGCGAGGAAGAAGAAGATCAGCAACACGACAAACGCCATTTGCAGCGCCACCCCAGGGGCCGCACTGGCAAACAGGTCGAGCACCGATTCCGGCGATCCTACCGCAGCCCGCTGCACCTCGGCCATCGGGCCTGTGCTGATCAGCCGGGTGGTATCATCGACGAACTTTTGCAGGTCAGCATATAGATCGATCAGCGGTGCCAGGTTTTCCATGATCTTGGGCAGCCGCTCGGGCAGCAGCAAAAACCAGTCGGTCGCGGGAACCACGATCACTGCCAGCGCGCCGTTGGCCAATACCAGAAACAGGATGATGCAGAGCAACGCTGCCACACCCGAGGGCAGCCCCCGCCGCTCCATCCATTCAAGCGCAGGCACCAGCGCAATCGACAACACGATGGCCACCGCCAGCGGCAGGAAAAACTCCGAACCGGCACGCATCGCAAACGGAAAGGCAAGGAACAGCGCCACCCCGGCGATGAGCGCCAGCGATGCCAGCAGCCGGTCGCGCCGCAGCTCTTCCACAGGGTCGCTATCAATCGGCGGCATCGACATCGGGCGGTTCGCCTTGTTGCATTCGGCTGTCAGAACCCATGTCTGTATCTGCTCATAAATTGCAGCGCAATCCGGCATCATCGGCTTATGCCAAGCTATTCGTTCCCGTGCGTTAACCATATCTTGGTCACCTTTGCCTACATCTGCCGTCAGCCGGACAGCTCCGGCGGGGCAATCTGGGGAAACGCATGTTAAGGGGGGGCCTGGTCCTGTTGGCCTTGGTGGCGCCGGTGGCGGCACTGGCAGCAGACAACGTGCGCACCAGCGCGAGCGTCTTTGTCGAACGCGAGTTTGCCCAGCCCAACGGCGAACGTCGCATCCGGCTGGAACCGGTGCAGCAGGTCAAGCCCGGCGAAAACCTGATCTACATCGTCGAATATCGCAACACCGGCTCCGCGCCGGTGCAGGGATTTACGGTCACCAATCCCCTGCCCCGCACGATCCGGCTGGCGCAAACCTCGGACAGCTCAGAGCAGGTATCGATCGATGGCGGGCGCAGTTGGGGGCAATTGAGCGCCCTCAGGGTCTATCAGCCACGTGTCGGCTGGCGTCCGGCCTATCCCGATGACGTGACCCATCTGCGCTGGCGGGTCGATGATCGGCTGATGCAGGGCGAATCCCGCCGTATCGCCTTTCGCGCCACGGTGCGCTGACCTGGCTATTGCCCGGCCCCCTCAATCCGCAAAAATATAGATCGGCGTTTCAACGCGGCGCTTGAAGGCTTGGACAAAGCTCGCCGCATCATACCCATCCACAACGCGGTGATCGCACGAAATCGACAGGTTCATCATTTTGCGGATCACCACCGCGCCATCGATCACCATTGGCCGCTCGACAATCTTGTTCGGTCCGATGATCGCGACTTCAGGCCGATTGATCACAGGGGTGGTGGCGATCCCGCCCAGTGGCCCCAGCGAAGTGAGCGTCAGCGTCGAGCCAGACAGTTCCTCGCTCTTCGCCTTGCCGCTGCGTGCGGCTTCTGCCAGCCGCGAAATCTCGGACGCCATGTCCCACACGCTCATGCTTTCAGCGCCGCGCAGCACCGGCACCATCAACCCGGCATCAGTCTGGGTGGCGATGCCCAGATGCACCGCGCCAAAGCGCGTGACGACGTTCGCCTCGTCATCGAAGCGCGCGTTGAGCATCGGGAAGTCGCGCAGCGTCTTGCACAGGGCAGCGATGATGATCGGCAGCGCGGTCAGCTTTGGGCGATCCCCCCGGCTGGCATTCATCTCCGCGCGCATCTCTTCCATTTTCGTCACGTCGATCTCGTCGACATAAGTGAAATGCGGGATGTTGCGCTTGGACTCAGCCATGTTTTGCGCGATCCGCTTGCGCATGCCGATGACGCGGATAGCCTCATCGGCTTTGCGCCCGGCGCCTGCACGGGTGCCACCGTAGTTCAGGAACGCATCGAGATCCGCATGGCGGATACGACCGCCCTCGGCGGGGCGCACCTTGGCCAGATCAATCCCCAGATCGCGCGCGCGCTGGCGCACCACGGGCGATGCCAGCACCTTGGCGTCCGACGCATGCTCGGTCCCCTGCGGGGGCTGCGGCGCAGCTTCAGCCGGTGCCTTTGAAGCCACGGCAGCAGGTGCCGCAGCCGGTTCAACCGGCGGTGCTTTGGGCGTCTCAGCCTCGATCACTTCAGCCGCTGGCGCGAAATCGGTGACAGGTGCGGCCCCGGCATCGGCGACCTCGCCCTCAACCTCGATCTCGACCAGCATCGAGCCAATGGCGATAACATCGCCCTCTGCGCCCGCGACCTTGCGGACGATACCGGACACCGGCGATTCCATCTCGACCGTCGCCTTGTCGGTCATCATGTCGGCGATGCGCGCGTCTTCCTCGACGCGGTCACCCACCTTGACGTGCATCGCGACGATTTCCGCCTCGGCAATGCCTTCGCCGATATCGGGCAGGTTGAAGGTAAAAATGGCCATGGCGGGTCAGTCCTTCATGATCTTGGCAATGGCGCGGCCGATGCGGACCGGGCCTGGGAAATACGCCCATTCAAGGCTGTGCGGATAGGGCGTGTCAAAGCCGGTGACGCGCTCGACCGGGGCTTCAAGATGATAGAAGCAGCGTTCCTGCACCAGCGCTGACAGTTCTGCGCCAAAGCCGCTGGTGCGCGTTGCCTCATGCACGATCAGGCAGCGCCCGGTCTTTTTGACCGACGCTTCGATGGTTTCGATGTCGAGCGGCAACAGCGTGCGCAGGTCGATGACCTCCGCGTCAATCCCGTTCGCCTGCACCACAGCATCGGCAACATGCACCATCGTGCCATAAGCAAGGATGGTCAGCGCCTCGCCCGCCCGCACGATGTTCGCCTTGCCCAGCGGCACGGTATAATAGCCTGCGGGAACTTCGGACGCGGCGTGCTTCGACCAAGGCTCGACCGGGCGATCATAATAGCCGGTGAACGGCCCGTTGTAGATGCGCTTGGGTTCAAAGAAGATCACCGGATCATTGTCTTCAATCGCCGAGATCAGCAGGCCCTTGGCGTCATAGGGGGTGGAGGGGATCACCGTCTTGAGGCCCGAGACATGGGTGAACAGGCTTTCGGGGCTCTGACTGTGCGTCTGCCCGCCGAAGATGCCGCCGCCGAACGGCGAGCGCACTGTGATCGGCGCGATGAACTCTCCGGCAGAACGATAGCGCAGCCGCGCTGCCTCCGAGATCAGCTGGTCGATGCCCGGATAGATATAGTCGGCGAACTGGATTTCGGGCACGGGGCGCATGCCATATGCCCCCATGCCGACTGCGACGCCGACGATGCCACATTCGCTGATCGGCGTATCGAACACCCGCGTCTTGCCATGCTTTTTCTGCAGACCAGCGGTGCAGCGGAACACCCCGCCGAAATAGCCGACATCCTCGCCCATCACCACAACATTGGGGTCGCGCTCCAACATCACGTCCATGGCGCTGTTGATCGCCTCGATCATGTTCATGCGCGGCGTAGTCTTCGTCTGCGTGTCTGCCACGGGATCGCTCACTTCGGCCATTTCGCGGCCCTTTCTTCCAGCGCCTGCGTCTGTTGTTCCTTCAGATGCCAGGGCAGGTCCTCAAACACATCCTCGAACATCGTTTCGAACGGCTGGTGCATGCCATGGCCGAGAACACCGTTCTTCTCAGCCTCCTTGGTCGCGGCCTTGACCGTTTCTGCGAGCTCAAGGTCCATCGCGGAGTGACGATCCTCATCCCAGATGCCAAGCCCGATGCAATGCGTCTTCAGCCGCGCGATGGGGTCACCCAGCGGCCATTCCGCGCTTTCATTGGCGCTGCGATAGGCCGAGGGATCGTCAGAGGTGCTGTGCCCCTCGGCGCGATAGGTGAAATGCTCGATCAGCGTTGGCCCCATATTGGCGCGCGCGCGCTCCGCCGCCCACTGCGTCGCAGCATAGACCGCCAGCGCGTCATTGCCATCGATGCGAAGGCCGGCGATGCCATAGCCGACCGCGCGCGCCGCAAACGTCGTGCGCTCCGCCCCTGCGAACCCGGAAAAGCTTGAAATGGCCCATTGGTTGTTGACGACGTTGAGGATCACCGGCGCGTTGAACACCGAGGCAAATGTCATCGCGCTGTGGAAATCACCCTCTGCGGTTGATCCTTCGCCGCACCAGCAGCTGGCAATGCGCGTGTCGCCCTTGATCGCGCTCGCCATCGCCCAGCCCACGGCCTGCGGATATTGTGTCGCCAGGTTCCCCGAGATGGTGAAGAAGCTGAGTTCCGGCACCGAATACATGATCGGCAGCTGGCGGCCTTTCAGCTTGTCGCCCCGGTTTGAGAAAATCTGGTTGATCATCTCGATCAGCGAATAGCCGCGCCAGATGAGAATGCCCTGCTGGCGATAGCTGGGGAACACCATGTCATCGCCCTGCATCGCGGCCGCAGCGGCAATCGATGTCGCCTCCTCGCCGGTGCATTTCATGTAAAAGCTGGTCTTGCCCTGCCGCTGCGCCCGGTAAAGCCGCTCATCGAACGCGCGCGTCAGCGCCATCGCGCGCAGCATTTTGAGCAGAGTATCATCGGACAGACGCGGGTCCCATGGGCCGACCGCCTTGCCCTCATCATCGAGAACGCGCACCATCCCGAAGGCCAGATCGCGCATGTCGTGCGGCGACGTGGCCTCATCGGGCCGCGCCAGCAGCCCGGCCGCGGGCACCTCGACATCGCTGAAATTGACCGGATCACCGGGGCGAGAGCGTGGCTCTGGCACATGCAAAGACAGCGGCGTCAGGTTGGTTCTGGCGGGGCCATCGGCCATCAAACGATCCTCTCAGGGCTTTTGGATCAGCCGACTCAAGCTCTTGACGGCCTTTCGACTAATTGCAGCGATAAGACACATTATTACAAGCGCTGAATTAGGTCAATAGTGCTGCCCTTCACACCGCGACGGGTGCAGATATATGCGCTTGGGGTGCATAATCGAGCACCTCGAAATCGTCGATCGCATAATCGAATACGCTGGGCGGTCGGCGGTGAATGACGAGGCGAGGATTGCCTTGCGGGGTGCGCGCCAGCTGGGTCTCGACCAGATCGGCGTGGTTCAGATACAGATGCACGTCGCCACCGTTCCAGATCAGTTCGCTCGGCTGCAGATCGCATTGCTGCGCCAGCATCCGGGTGAGCAGCGCGGCAGAAAAGATATTGAACGGCACCCCGAGCGCCATATCGCACGAGCGTTGATACAACAGGCAGGTCAACCGGCCATCGGCTGCAAAAAACTGATAGGTCTTGTGGCACGGCGGCAGCGCCATCTGATCGAGTTCAGCGACGTTCCAGCCTTCAAGTATGTGCCTGCGCGACCCCGGTTCGTGCCGCAGGCTTTCGACCAGCTCTGCAATCTGGTTGATGCCCTGCGACCGACGACGAAAGTGCCCGCTGCCATCATCCAGCGGCTCATAGACCGGCCAGTCGACCCACTGCTTGCCATAGACCGGGCCAAGATCGCCCCAACGCAAGGCAAAACCTTCATCCGCAATGATCTGCGCCTCGAAGGCATCGCGGTCGATGTCCTCACCGCTCGCCCGGCGGTAAGCGTCGAGCGGCCAGTCGGTCCAGATGTGCACCCCCTGCGCCACCAGGGGACGAATGTTGGTGTCGCCGGTCAGGAACCACAGCATCTCGCGCGCCGCCGCCTTCCAGTAGATGCGCTTGGTGGTCAGCAACGGGATCGCATCACCTGCAAGATCGAACCGCATCGACGCGCCAAAGACGGATCGCGTGCCCACCCCGGTGCGGTCAGAGCGCTCGTGCCCCTGTGTCCAGATCTGCTGCATCAGGTCAAGATACTGCCATTCAAAATGGCGATTTTGCGCGGCCATGGGCGTGCGACTCTGCAGGGCGGTTTCCATGACGGCAAGCACTAGCATGGTGCCGCTCGCGCTGCCAACGCCGCTGCGCACCGACTACCGACGGCCCGCCATAATTGCCTGCTTGCATGGCCAGCACAGCGTGGCTATAGGCACGCCCCTGCCTCCCAGGCGCCGCGAGGCACCATGAAGTCTGGGTCGGGGAGTAGCTCAGCCTGGTAGAGCACTGTCTTCGGGAGGCAGGGGCCGGAGGTTCGAATCCTCTCTCCCCGACCATTTCAACAGCAATTCCATTTGGCAACCGTGCCGCCGCGTTGAAGCAGAATAATCGTCCATAATGGACCTATCTGCGTTTGCTCGTCCTCCATGTCTGCCGCCACATGCTTCCCAAATGTTTGGGGGGCAAATGACAATAGATTCGACTGATCGCATCGCTTGGCGAACGAAAGCTGAAACCGTTACAGAAATGACGTTCGCGTCCTTTCGAAAAGAGTTGATCCACGAAACACCCGCGATCAGGGAATTTCTTGACGATAAGCGCGGCCGGAAATTCGTTGTTTCTGCGCCGCGCGGGTTTGGCAAAACGCTTTTGCTCATTGCCAAAAGTCTTGATGTCGAAGAGCGCACGGGTGGTCGCCTGACCGGCGCAGCAGGGCAGATCATCGACCGGCCGACGGGCACCTTTCCAAACATGTCCGATGATTTAATCAAACGGCTAAAGGTCGATTATGCCTACTGGCAGAATATCTGGCGAATTGCGATCCAGGCTGCCTGCATAAAGCACTATTTTCACAAAATCGGCCGGCCATTGAAAAAGGGCACGCTGGATTGTGATCCCCATATCGATGCCGCGATCTGCAACCCGGATATCTATTTTTCTGCCTGCGATTTTTTCGTTTTCATCATCCAGCAAACCAATCAGACGCAGATGAAAATATTGCAGCGACCGGGTGCAATCGGCCCATCCTTTAACACAATCAGCAGTCAGATTTCGCTGTTCATCGACGATGTCGAGGAATATTTCAAACCAGCGTTGGAAGACCTGACGATCAAGCATCCGAACGTCGAGCAAGACGATATCGGGTCCCTCTATTACCATAGTTTGAGCAACGAAATTTGGACGATTGCACAATGTGCACTGGTTGGAACCGCGACCGAACTCAACGAAACCAACCGGCATGTCAAAATCTATTGTTCGATCCGCCATGAAGCATTCTTGAAAATTTCAGAATACGACAATCGGTTTCAGAAAATTTATGGTTCCACATTGCAGGTCGAATATGGATACGACGATTATCTCGATATTTTTGTCAAGAATATCAATCTGCTGAAATCCACAGAGTTGGTTGAACCGGATGCGAGAGACCCTATCGACCGCTTTTTCGGATCAAAATGCCGCCGGATCCGCCATCAGGTGATGCAGACATCTCAGCCGGTGTTCGATTTCATTCTGCGTCACACGCTGTACAGGCCACGCGATCTGATGATGATTGGCGAGGCGATTACCGACATCCCACTTAAAAAGCGGGTGAGCGCCGGAACGCTGCAAAGGGCAGTATCCCAGTCAAGCCATGCTATTTTCGCAAGCGTGCTTGCAGAGATGCGGCCGTTTTTTCCAATTCCCAACATTGATCAGCTGGCACGGCTGATCCCGAAGAACGCGTTGACCAGTCAGGACATCGACCTCATCACCGCCAGTTATCTGGAACCGATGGGCGTGGAGTCAGGAACCAGTGCGCTTGAGCATTCCCCCTTTTGCGTCCTCTTCCGGCTTGGACTGCTTGGCACCATCTTGCGCAATTTCAACGAAGTTTTGCCCTATCAGCATTTTCGCAAGCCGTTCGAAGTGACATTCGAAGACGGCTGCGCCCTGCCGCCGACCGAGGAATATTATCTTATACACCCCAGCCTTGATCAGTTCATTCTGGATCGTTCAGGCATCCGCTATCGCCACGATTTCGAGGCGAGAAACATCGTCGGCGATGGTCTGCCATGGGCCGAGCCACTCAAATCCTATTTTGTGTTCAAGGGCGATGTCTGCGGTTTCAGCGACATCATGGAAACCGACGCTTATCCTTTGCTGATCGGGCGGCTCGAGACATGGGCACAGAACCTTGCCGAAGATGTGTATTATTACGAGATATTTGGCGGGGATTCGGTGGTGTTCATCGACAGGAATCCATTCCGGCTGGTCAATGCCGTTAACCGCTTTCTGACCAGCGCGCGACAATTCACCGAACAGCAGATCTCGCTGCGCTTTGGCGGCTCGGCGGGGCCTCTTCTGTTCCACAAGACAAACCGCAGACGCGATCAGGACAGCTACGACATTGATGTGCCGATGGGGCTGCCGCTGCGTTACGCCGCGCGCATTGAACCGCTGGCAACGCCCAACACAATGATCGTCGATGATGCCTTCCGCCAGCGGATGCTGGAAATGAGCAACGGTGATCATCAGTCGGACGGGCTGTCGTTTGAGCCGGTCAAGGCCAGATCGATCGGATTGGACGCCGACGAGAACCAGCGCGTCATGGTTCGCAAGGGACCGACCGATCCGGCATATGCCACCCATTTATGGACTTTGCATACGCATAATGTCGGCTAGGCCACCGCGCTGTCACCATCCGGCAGCGCATCTTAACCTGATATTCACCCTTGCAATTCTATATCGGAAAGACCATAAAACATGACGCAAAACCCGGGCAGAATGATAGATTTTGTTGGGTCGAGCTTAAAGGATGTGCAGAAATTTCCCGATGAGATGAAACAGATGGTGGGTCACGCTCTTGAAATGGCACGCGCGGGATTGAAACATCCTGACGCCAAGCCGCTAAAGTGCAAACATGGTGCTAGCCTGATGGAACTGGTTTTGCGGTTCGACGGTGATGCCTATCGCGTGGTCTACACCACACGCTTTGTCGACGCGGTCTATTGTCTTCATGCATTCAAGAAAAAATCACATCACGGCATCGCAACGCCGGAGCGGGAAATCGCGCTGATCAAGAAACGGTTTGCTGATCTGCAGCAGAGCCAGAAGCAACAAGGAAGCAGCAATGAGCGACCCAAACGTACCTCAAAGCAACGTCGCAAACGCCGCAAGTGACAACGAGCCCTTCACGGTCCAGCGCGGCAGCGGCAACGTGTTTGCCGATCTTGGCTTTGCCGATGCCGATACGATGGCACTCAAATCGAGCCTTGCCATCCGGCTGGCCGAACTGATCAAGCAGCGCAAGATGACCCAGACCGATGCGGCCCGGATCACCGGCATCGATCAACCCAATCTGTCACGGGTGCTGCGGGGCAAGCTCAAGGATTTCAGTTCAGACCGACTGGTCAAGGCGCTCAACCTGCTTGAGGCTGACATCGAAATCACCGTCTCCACCAGGGGTCAGAAAATCGGTGATACCATCGTGCTGGCGTCAACGGCAGCCGAAACGGCCTGGTGACCTGGCCGACAGGGCAGCTTTAACGCAACCCCTCGGCCGTCAGCAGTGACTGCCCGTCGTTCGTCGGTATCGACCAGATCACCACATTGGCGACCATCACCGCTGCCAGCACCAGCATCAGTGCGGGCTGTTTGCGCTGGCCCCGGCGCAACAGGACCATGGCGCCGATGACCAGCGCCAGCGATGTCAGCATTGCGACAGAAAGAATGAGATTGGTCATCGGTGCAGCCCTGCATTTCGCTTGAGGCCCAACGCTATGCGCGATTGCGGGCGGTCAATCCAGCCCCGGCATGGTCAGCGCCGCATCGCGCAGGCCGCGCCAGACACGCGCTGCCTGCACCGTTTCGGGCACATCGTGCGCCCGGATGATCTGCGCGCCCGCCGCCATCGCCTGCATCGCAAGCGCAA
>NZ_JBGTFM010000511.1:0-5016 GCF_041747255.1 Blastomonas sp.
GATCGGCGGGTGAATGAAATGCGCGGTCGATGCCGCCCAGTGGCGCATCCGCGCCATATCTCCCGACGTGCGCGCGACGCCCGCGATGCTGGCGCGCTCATTGCCCAGCAGGAACTTGGCATAGGTCCAGCCGTCGTTCTCGTTGCCAACCAGATTGCGCACCGGCACCCGCACATCGCTGAAAAACACCTCGTTGAGGTGATGCATGCCATCGATGGTGCGGATCGGTCGCACCTCGATGCCCGGCGTGTTGAGGTCGATCAGCAGGAACGAGATGCCACTTTGCGCCTTCACCTCGGTGTTGGTGCGCACCAGACAGAAAATCCAGTCCGCCCAGTGGCCCTGCGTTGTCCAGGTCTTCTGGCCGTTGACGATATAATCGTCGCCGTCCCGGATCGCGCGGGTCTTCAGGCTGGCGAGGTCAGAGCCTGCGCCCGGCTCTGAATAGCCCTGACACCAGAAGCGCGATCCATCAAGAATGTGCGGCAGATGCTCGGCCTTCTGCTCTTCTGATCCGAAGGTGTAGATCACCGGGCCGACCATGGTGGTGCCGAACGGGCTGCCCGATGGCGCGCCTGCGCGGGTGCATTCGTCCGCGAAGATGCGCTTTTTGGCGACCGACCATTCGCAGCCGCCATAAGCCTTGGGCCATCCAGGTGCGCCCCAGCCGCGCTTGGCCTTCACGCCCTGCCACCAGGCGGTCATCTCCTTGCTGGAATTGGCAAAGCCATCGGCGACAAAACGTTTGTCGGCGGGCAGTTCGGCATCAAGAAAGGCGCGCACCTCGGCGCGGAAGCTGTCCAGATTGTTGTCTTCGGTCATCTCGCTCATCCTGATCATCATGGTTTGATTGTGGTGCATTTTGCACCGGAAGGGCACAAAAGCAAAGCGCGATCGACAGACATGTGGCGGTATGTCTGGGTTGCGCGTGCGCGCAGATGCGGTCTGTTTTGCGATGACGCTACGGCGCTCGGCTGCTCCCGGGCGAGACGCATCATCTTGTTGAGGCGCCGTGGATCGGGTCAGGTCCGGCGGGCGTCGGTAACTTTCTCGCGCAACCCGTCCTGATACGGGGCAGCACGCGCCTCGCCACCGCTTTGGTGCGCCATTTGCTGCAGAATGCGCGGGGATTGTGGCTTCCGTCTGGTTAATCGGCTTGGTTTGCTGCACGTCTTGTCATACCCGTAAGCGACGATATCCGCGCATTCGTGCGGGCCGTCTGCAACCGGTGAGGTCCGCGACATGCTGCAAACTCTGGTCAATCGCCTCAAGGGTCGATCCCCGGCCGAAATCATCCGCCTGGCCGGGCATAACATTGCCTATCATGTGCGCGAGATGACGCCGCAGGCGCAGCGCCGCAACCGCCAGTTTCAGGCATTTGACGACCGCTGGGGCACCGATACTTTTGCGGTGCGCGAGCTGCACACGTTGGATGTTGATGCACGCGTCGCCGCGCATGCCCGCCGCTATCAGGCGAGCAACGGCGCTGACATGCCGGGCTGGTTCGCTGATCTGGGCGTCGATTTTGCCGCGACCACCTTCATCGACTATGGCTGCGGCAAGGGGCGGGCCTTGTTTGAGGCGGCGCAATTCCCCTTTGCCCGCGTCATTGGGGTCGAGTTCGCCGCCGAGCTGGTCGACATTGCCCTGCACAACCGCGACATCATCAAGGCCAAGGGCGGATTAAACGCTCCGGTCGATGTGCTGTGCATGGACGCTGCGCTGTATGAGCCGCCTGCCGATGTGCCGCTGGTCTGCTATTTTTACGATCCCTTCGATGACGCGGTGATGGCGCCGGTGGCTGACCGGTTGTCCACGCTGTCGCAGCCGATCACCATCATTTATCTTGAGCCCAGCTGCATCGGCCAGTTCAGGCGGTCACCCGGATGGTCCGAATTAAGCTCGCTCGGCAGTTTGGTGTTCCGCAATGCCGCAGCGGTACAGGCGGCGCGCGCCTCTGCCGGATGACGTCACATCAAGGCAGGCAAATACTCTGCACTGCAGCATATTTTCTTGCTTTTCAGTAATGTTACTGCATAAAGGGGCACAGGTAAGGGGTGTATTTGGCTTGCCATCAGATGACTGAATTGACCATGGCGCCGTTAGGCTAAGGGGGTCCGGTCAAAATAGATGGCGGTGACCTGATTTGGTCGCATTAAGCGGCTGATTTGGGGCCACGTAAAGCCATCTGTTCCAATTTGCCACAGCTGGGTCGCACCTGCTGTTTCCCTATGGGGATTGGAACTCTTACCGCATGTCGCTGCCGCAGCCTGTGCCTTTCCGTGTGCGCATTCATTGCCTGACTGGCTTTGGGCTGTCGCTGACCGCGCTTGCGCTGTCGGCCCAGGCGAGCGTTGCCAGCGCGCAAACCGTACCCGGCACGCTGCGCCCGCCCTCGGGCACATTTGAGCAGGAAAACCGCGCGCCAGAGCTGCCGCAGTCGCGCCCGCGCACACCATTCACGATTGACCGCCCCCGGCTCGACCCGGACAGCGTCGACAGCACGACCAAAGTCCTCGTCACGCGCTTTCGTATCCTCGGCTTCGATTCGATTGCCGAAACCCGGCTGCAGGCACCGCTCGCGCCGTTTCTGGGGCAGGAGCTGTCGCTCGCTGACATCTACCGCGCCGCCGATCTGCTGACCCGGGTCTATGCCGAGGCGGGCTATGCGTTGTCGTTCGCGCTGGTGCCGCCACAGGACATCACCGACGGAGTGGTCGTGCTGCAGGTCGTCGAGGGGCGGATCGATGCGCTCGATATCCAGCTCAAGTCCGGCGCCGGGCTGGTGGGCGAGACCCGGCTGACCGATGCCATCCGCCGCCGCTTTGCGCCTTTGGTCAATGGCCGTGCCGTGAAGATCGATGACCTTGAGCGCGCGATCCTGACGAGTTCGGACCTTGGCGGCATGGATGTTTCGGTCGTGGTGCGCCCGTCTGAGGGCAAGCCGGGCGGCGCCAACCTGCTGGTGGTGGTCGATCTGGACCCGGTGCAGGTGCAGGCGCAGTTCGACAACCGGCTGCGCGACAACCTGGGCGAGCGGCGCTATCGCGCGGGGTTCGATATCAATTCCATCGCCATAGCCGGTGACCGGTTGACCTTCGATGGCCGCGGCACCTTGCCCACCGACGGTTTCCTGTCGGGCTTTGTGCAGTATCGCGCGCCGCTGGGTGACAGAGGGCTGACCGGCACGGTGTCATACTCGCGTGCGCGTTCGCGCGCTGTGCGCGGCTTCCTGTCGATCCTGCAGTTCGAAGGCGACGAAGAGGTATTTCGCGCCGGGCTTGCATACCCGCTGCGCCGCACCCGCAATGCCAGCCTGTATGTCGGCATTGAAGGCACCGCGATCAATTCTGACAGCGGCATCTTTGGCGTGACGCTGATCGATGACCGCAGCCGTTTCTATGAAATCTATGGCAGCTACGACTGGGCCGACAGCCGCGGCGCAACCGGGCTGGTGCGGCTGGGCCTTGCGCAAGGGGTCGACGGTTTGGGGGCCACCGGCCGGTTCAATCCCTTGCGCAGCCGCACCCAGGGCGACCCGGAGTTTACCGCACTGACCGCTGCGCTGGTGTGGAGCGCGCCGCTGATGGCGGGCGGCCCGCGTATCCGGATCAATGCCGAGGCGCAGATGGCGCTGCACGGCGGCGCGGCGGCATCGCGCGAATGCAATTACGGCGGTGACCAGTTTGGCCGCGCTTATGATTTTGGATCGGCGGGTGGCGATCACTGCGTCAATGGCGCGGCGGAGATCAACCATGGCGTCGCGATCGGCCCCGTTTTTGTTCAGCCGTTCGCATTCATCGATGGCGGCATCCTGCGCCAGACCGGCCCGCTCGATTTTGCCGAGGAACGCGTGGTAAAATTGTGGTCCGCCGGGTTTGGCACCCGCGTCAGCCTGCCTTACGGGCTTGTCGGCGAGGTCTATGCCGCATGGCCGGGGGTCGCGCGCTTTTCGCCCGATGGCACCAACGATCCGCGCATCTTCTTCTCGGTGGGGGCCACGCAATGACCGGCATCAGACACTTGTCCCGTCGTGATGACCATGCGCGCGCCGCAATGCGCCGCGCGCTGTTCTGCTCGGTGGCGGGGTTCGCAATGCTGGGCATCACCCCCGCGCTCGCCAATCCGGCGGGCGGCAAGGTGGTCGCGGGGCAGGCAAGCATCAGCGGCGAGGGCACCGACCGGGTGCGAATCGACCAAAGCAGCGACCGCACGATCATAAACTGGGATTCGTTCTCCATCGGTGCAGGCCAGGGCGTCGATTTCCGCCAGCCCAATGCGCGTTCGATCGCATTGAACCGGGTAACGGGGCCCGAGATCAGCCAGATCATGGGCGAACTCACCGCCAACGGGCAGGTCTATCTGATCAATGGCAACGGCATCGTGTTTGGCAAGGATGCGCGCGTTGATGTTGCCGGGCTGGTCGCGACCAGCGCCGACATTGGCAATGATGCCTTCATGGCGGGCGGCGCGCTGCGCTTTGACCGGACGGGGGGCGGCGATGCGCGGATCGTCAACCAGGGCACGATCACGATACGCGATGCAGGCATCGCGGCGTTCGTCGCGCCGCAGGTGGCGAACCAGGGCATCATCACCGCGAGGCTGGGCAAGATCGCGTTTGGCGGCGCACAGGCGTTCACGCTCGATCTGCATGGCGACAATTTGATCCGCTTTCAGGTCGGCGATGCCGTCACGCGGCTCGATGACAAGGGCGCGCTGGTTGATATCGGCGGCGTGGTCGATGCGCGCGGCGGATCGCTGTTGATTACCGCATCGGCGGCGCGCGATCTGGTCAACCGCTCGGTCAACATCGGCACCCAGCAGGCATCGGCGATGGAGGTCGGCGCGGATGGCAGAGTTACGCTGACCGCCGCAAAAATGACGATCACCGCGCCGGGCGAGGTCGCGGTGGGCCGGAATGTCACGCTCGATCTGTCGTCGTCGGCAAACACCGTCACTGCGGCGGCGCGGGGGTTGGCGGCGGGTGGCTCCACCCAAAGCAACATCGGCTGGGTC